>NZ_PQHY01000002.1:0-190502 GCF_003385175.1 Amycolatopsis ruanii | reverse complement strand
CATCCGCATCGCCCAACGTCTCCTGGCCCTGACCGCGGCGATCTGGCACAACCGCGCCACCGGCCAACCCACCACCCGATCCCTCACCGCCTACGACCACTAACCGAGATCGGAATTACTCATCTAGCCCCGCGGTCGGGTGAGGGCGGGACGGCGTCGAGGCCACCGGGCGGGGTGGCCGGGCTGTAGTGCCGCGCGGCGGCGGTGCTGTCCTCGACGGCCGGGCGCGCAGGTGCTCCGGCAACTTCCACCTTCCCCGGGTCATCGGGACCCGGGTGAAGCGGGCGCGCCATCGTGGCCGTCGTCGCGTAGGGGTTTGACCGCGCGCGCGAAAGGGGCAGGATGTAGGTAAGCACGCGCTTAGCCCGACCCGAAGGAGTGTCCCGCCATGCCTGAAGCCGTCATCGTCTCCGCCGCGCGTTCCCCGATCGGCCGCGCCGGGAAGGGCTCGCTGGTGAGCATGCGGCCGGACGACCTGGCCGTCCAGATGGTCCGCGCCGCCCTGGACAAGGTGCCGCAGCTGGACCCGAAGGACATCGACGACCTCATGCTCGGCTGCGGCCTGCCCGGCGGCGAGTCGGGCTTCAACATGGGCCGCGCCGTCGCGGTCCAGCTCGGCTACGACCACCTGCCCGGCTGCACCATCACCCGCTACTGCTCCTCCAGCCTGCAGACCACCCGGATGGCACTGCACGCGATCAAGGCCGGCGAGGGTGACGTCTTCATCTCCGCCGGGGTGGAGACGGTGTCGCGGTTCGCCAAGGGCAGCTCGGACTCCTGGCCCGACACGCACAACCCGATCTTCGCCGACGCCGAGGCCCGCACCGCGAAGACCGCGGCCGAGGGCAGCGACACCTGGACCGACCCGCGGGAGAACGGCGAGCTGCCCGACGTCTACATCGCGATGGGCCAGACCGCGGAGAACCTCGCCCGCCTGAAGAACGTCTCCCGCGAGGAGATGGACGAGTTCGGCGTGCGGTCGCAGAACCTGGCCGAGAAGGCCATCGCCGACGGGTTCTGGGCCAAGGACATCACGCCGGTCACCCTGCCCGACGGCACGGTCGTGTCGAAGGACGACGGCCCGCGCGCCGGCGTGACGATCGAGGGTGTGTCCGGCCTGAAGCCGGTGTTCCGCCCGGACGGCCGGGTCACCGCGGGCAACTGCTGCCCGCTCAACGACGGCGCCGCCGCGCTGGTGATCATGTCCGACACCAAGGCGAAGCAGCTCGGCATCACGCCGCTGGCGCGGGTCGTGTCGACCGGCGTGTCGGGCCTGTCGCCGGAGATCATGGGCTACGGCCCGGTCGAGGCGTCGCAGCGCGCGCTGGCCCGCGCCGGGATGTCGATCGGCGACATCGACCTGGTGGAGATCAACGAGGCGTTCGCCGCGCAGGTCATCCCGTCCTACAAGGACCTGGGCATCGACATCGAGCGCCTGAACGTCAACGGCGGCGCGATCGCCGTGGGCCACCCGTTCGGCATGACCGGCGCCCGCATCACCTCGACGCTCATCAACTCGCTCCAGCACCACGACAAGCAGTTCGGCCTGGAGACGATGTGCGTCGGCGGCGGCCAGGGCATGGCGATGGTCATCGAGCGGCTCAGCTGACCCCAGCCACGAGAAAGGGCCCGGTCGCAGGTGCGGCCGGGCCCTTTTCGCGCGTGGATCAGGCGCTGGCGCCGTTCTTGGCCACCAGGCAGAACGTGGTGGCGGGCTCGGGGTAGGTCAGCGCGCCGTCGACCTCGAGGCCCTCGCACACGGCCTCGTCGGCCTGGCCGGTGACGACCTTGACGAACTCGACCTCCGCCGTCGGGTCGGTGCACGGGACCCGCTTGTAGCCGTCACTGCCGGACATCACGTTGGCGAAGCAGTCACCGTCGTGGGCGTTGATCATCAGGCAGAGCTTGTACGAACCGCGGCCGGTGACGCTGTACTCGTCGTAGTCGGTGGTCGGGCAGCTCGCGGACGGGCTGTCGAGCTTGGCCGCGATCTTGACGTTGGCGCTGTCGTCCGAGCAGTCGATGCGGTCCGGGCTCTCACCGCGCTCGAACTTCTCGATGTGCAGGCAGTCGCCGACCTCGGCGCCGGCCGCGCCGAACTGACGCGACACGACCCAGCTACCGACCGCCAGCACGATCACCACCGCCGGGATCACGAAGCGGAGCCAGGTCAGCTTCTTCTTGGCGGGCTGGCCGGGCGGCGGGCCGAACGGCTGCCCCGGGGGCGGCCCGAACGCGCCGGGCTGTCCGGGCTGTCCCGGCGGCGGGAAGGCCGGCGGGGCGCCCGCGGGCTGCCCGGGCGGCGGCCCGAACTGGCCGGGCTGGCCGAACTGACCGGACTGGCCCGGCTGGCCCGGCTGACCGGGAGGCGGGCCGAACGCGCCGGGAGCGCCCTGGTTGCCGGCGGGCGGCTGGTTGCCGAACGGCGCCGGCTGCCCTCCAGGCGCAGCCGGCGGTGGGGGGACGCTCACACGAACCTCACAGATGTAAACGAGACAGTAGTGCCCGTATCCAACACTGCGTAGTCAACACAACGATCACCGGCCCACCGAAAGGGTGACGACACAACAAAAGGACACCCGGTTGGTCACCGGGTGTCCTTCTGCGGGCCGAACTACTAGTCGTTCTGCAGGTACGACAGCAAGCGCAGGATCTCCAGGTAGAGCCAGACCAGGGTGGTCATCAGGCCGAACGCGGCGAACCACGCCCACTTGGCCGGCATGCCCGCCCGAATCATCTGGTCGGCCGCGTCGAAGTCGAGCAGCAGGCAGAACGCCGCGACGCCGATGACCACGAGGCTGAAGATGATGGCGAGCGCGCCACCGTCCCGCAGGCCCATGTTCACGCCGAAGAGGCCGAGCACGAGGTTGGCGAGCATCAGGATCATGACGCCGACGAGGGCGCCGATGATCCACTTGGTGAGCTTCGGCGTCACCTTGACCGCGCCGGTCTTGTAGACGACCAGCATGCCGATGAACACACCGGCGGTGCCCAGGATCGCCTGCAGGGCGATGCCGGGGTAGAGCATCTCGAAGAGCCCGGTGATCGCACCGAGGAACACACCCTCGGCCGCCGAGTACAGCAGCGTCATCGGGCCGCTCGGCTTCTGCCGGAAGATCATGATCAGCGACAGCACCAGGCCGACGATCATGCCGCCGAGCATCAGCCCGAGGACCGGGCCGAGCGCGTTCGCGTCGGCCTGGCTCTGGGCCCAGATCGCCGCGAGGACACCGGTGATCAGGGCGACACCGAGGCTCATCCCGGTCTTGATGACGACGTCATCGACGGTCATGGGGCGTTCGGTCGCCGGCGCCTGCTGCGCGCCGTGGCCCGACGGCATCCCGTAACCGGGCATGCCCTGGGGCTGGTTGAAGCCTACGTTCGGCCCGTAGGAGCCGTATCCCGCGCCGCCGGTGGGCAAGTTGCGGAACGCTGGGTTGCTTGTGGATCGCACCTGATCCTCCTGGATCTACTGGCACCTGCATCAGGTTCAACGTCGGCAGCGCCCTGCCGGTTCCCGTCAAGTAAAGGCGACTTTACTCGCGCCCGCTGATCGTTTCGGGGACCCCGTGCACTATGACTGTGGTCACGGCGGCCAGCCCGGCGCACAATGCAGCCGGGCGACGACGCGGAGGGCAGGCACATGACCGGGTATCTCGTGACGGGTGCGACCGGGTTGATCGGACGTCAGTTCACCCCGCTGCTGCTCGCCAGGGAGGACGTGGACCGGGTGTTCCTCCTGGTCCGCGAGAAGTCGCGGGAGCGGCTGACCGACCTGGTCAACGGCTGGCCGCACCCGGAGAAGGTCACGCTGGTCGAGGGCGACCTCGGGCGCGAGGGCCTGGGCGTCGGCGTAGACGTGCGCGCCGAGCTGCGCGGGCGGGTCGCCGGTCTGGTCCACCTGGCCGCGCTCTACGACCTCACCGCCGACGACGCGACGAGCGTCAAGGCCAACGTCGACGGCACCCGCCACGTGCTCGACCTGGCCGCCGAAATCGACGCGGGCTGCCTGCACCACGTGTCGTCGGTGGCCGTGGCCGGCGACCACGAGGGCGTGTTCACCGAGGACATGTTCGACACCGGCCAGCGCCTGCCCACGCCCTACCACCGGACGAAGTTCGAGGCCGAGCGGCTGGTGCGGCAGCAGTCCGAGGTGCCGTGGCGGGTGTACCGGCCCGCCGTGGTGGTGGGCCACTCGCAGACCGGCGAGATGGACAAGATCGACGGCCCCTACTACCTGTTCCCCGCGATCAGCAGGCTCGCCGCGCTGCCGAACGTGCCGCTCGTCGGCCCGGACCTGGGTGACACGAACATCGTGCCGGTCGACTACGTCGCCAGGGCGCTGCTGGAGCTGGTGGTCCGGCCCGGGCTGGACGGGCGCGCGTTCCACCTGGTCAGCCCGGAACCGCAGTCGGTGGTGTGCGTCTACAACGCCTTCGCCCGCGCGGCCGGTGCGCCGACGATCAACGTCGAGCTGGACCGGCGGCTGTCCCGCGGCCTGCTGAAGCTGGCGC
Organism: Amycolatopsis ruanii; assembly: GCF_003385175.1. Classification (NCBI taxonomy): domain Bacteria; kingdom Bacillati; phylum Actinomycetota; class Actinomycetes; order Pseudonocardiales; family Pseudonocardiaceae; genus Amycolatopsis; species Amycolatopsis ruanii. The sequence goes on along the minus strand of NZ_PQHY01000002.1, from coordinate 185,988 downwards.
GGCTGGGCGAGCACGTGCCCGGGTTCACGATCACCCGCGATGCGTTCCTGGAGCGCCTGGGCATCCCGGCCGTCCTGCTGGACACGCTGTCGTTCCCGTCGGTGTTCGCCTCCGCCGCGACCCGCAAGGAGCTGGCGGCCAGCGGAGTCGACGTGCCGCGCATCGAGGACTACGCGCCCGCGCTGTGGCGGTACTGGCGCGAGCACCTCGACCCGTTCCGCGCCCGCAAGCACGGGCCGCGCGGTGAGCTGGACGGCCGTCGCGTGATCATCACCGGCGCGTCGTCGGGCATCGGGCGGGCGACCGCGCTGAAGGTGGCGGCCGAGGGCGGTGTCCCGCTGCTGGTCGCGCGGCGCGAGCCGGAGCTGGCGGAGGTCCGGGACGAGATCATCGCCGCGGGTGGATCCGCCTCGATCTACCCGGCCGACCTGACCGACGAAGAGGCCGTGCGCAAGATCGTCGACCAGATGCTGAGCGAGCACGGCCGCATCGACATGCTGGTCAACAACGCCGGCCGGTCGATCCGCCGCTCGATCAAGCTGTCCTACGACCGCTTCCACGACTACGAGCGGGCGATGGCGATCAACTACTTCGGCGCGGTCCGGCTGATCCTCGCGGTGCTGCCGCACATGGCCGAGCGGAAGTTCGGGCACGTCGTCAACGTGTCCTCGATCGGCGTGCAGGGCATCGCGCCGCGGTTCTCCGCCTATGTGGCGTCAAAAGCCGCGCTGGACTACTTCAGCAAGATCGCGGCGACCGAGACCCACGGCGACGGCATCACGTTCACGACCATCCACATGCCGCTGGTGCGCACGCCGATGATCCGGCCGACGAAGATCTACGACGCGTTCCCGACGAAGTCGCCGGACCAGGCCGCGAACATGGTGGTGCGGGCGCTGAAGAACCGGCCCAAGCACATCGGCACCCCCGAGGGGTACCTGATCCAGGCGGCGTACACGCTGCTGCCGGGGCTGGTCGACGCGGTGGCCTACGAGGGTTACCGCGTCTTCCCGGACTCCACGGCGGCCGGCGGCAGTGGTGAGCTACGCATCGGGAAGGGCGAGCGGCACCTGTCCCGCGCGGCGAACGCGCTCGTCAAGCTGACCAGGGGTTTCCACTGGTGAGTGACACACCGGGCGTGGCCTGACAGTGTTAACACGCTGTGCGCGGGTACGGTTTTCGCATGGTCTCTGAGCGCGACAGCCTGCTCCCGTTGCGGCGTGAGTACAACCAGGTGTGGCACGGCTTCGACCGCGGGCAGGTGCTGCAGTACCTGGATCACGTCGAGGCGAATCTGCGCCGGGTGATGGCCGATCGCGACAACGCGATGAGCCAGGTGGGCAACCTGTCGCGCGAGCTGGAGGGCGCGCGCGGGGAGATCGCGCGGCTGCGGAACCGGGTCGAGGAGCTGAAGCGGCCGCCGGAGCGGATCGAGGACCTCGACGAGCGCATGCAGCGCACGGTGGAGCTGGCGGAGATGCGGGCCGAGGAGATCACTTCGCGGGCGCAGGTCGCGGCGGAGGAGCACTGGAGCGCGACGACCGAGCTGTCCGGGAGGTTGCGTGAGCGGTACCAGAGCCTGCTGGCGGAGCTGGACACCCACGGGCAGGCGCTGCAGGCCGAGCACAAGCGCGCGCTGGAGGCGACGAAGGCCGAGGTCGAGCGGCTGACGGCGGAGGCAGCGCGGCGGCGGACGCAGCTGGACATCGAGGCCGAGCGCAAGCGGCGGACGGTGCAGCACGATTTCGAGCAGTCGATGGCCTCGCAGCGGGCCGCGCTGGAGAAGCACATCGCCGACCAGCAGACGGCGAGCAAGCAGCAGGCCGAGCGACGCATCGCGGAGGCGACGGCCGAGGCGAAGCGCCTGGTCGACGAGGCCACCACGAGGGCCCGCCGCCTGGTCGAGGAAGCGACCGCGCGGGCGGAGAAGCGCGAACGCGAGGCGCGCCAGCTGGTCGAACACCTGACGCGGATCAGCACGGAGGTCGCCGGACGGCTCCGCAAGACCGACGAGGTGCTGGCCCGCAGCCAGTCGGCGCTGGAGCCACTGCGCGAGGAGTCCGTGGTGGACCTGAGCCGCCCGGCGGAGACCCCCAGCGGCGACGGAATGCAGACGATGCCCGCGGTGAAGCCCGCCCCGGGACCGGGACCGGGGCCGGGACCGGGGCCGGCTCCGGCTCCGTCGGGCGACGGCGCGGCAGCAAGGCCCGCGGCGGCGGGTAACGCGGCAGCAGGTAGCGCGGCGGCGGCGAAGCCCGCTGCCGGGAGCGGTGTGGCCGGCACGGCCGGCGGCGCGGCAGCGAGGCCCACCCCGGCCGCGAAGCCCGCTGCGGGTGGCGCGGCTGGTCGCCCCGCTTCCGGGCCGCAGGTGGCACCGGGCGCGGATGGCCAGGGCGGTCCGGCCGCTGGTGGACAGGACGGCCGGGGCAGCAGCCCGAGTTCGAGCGGGCAGGGCGGCGGCTCCGCCACGAGCGGCCAGGGCAGCCCTGCCACGGGCAGCGGTCAAGGCGGTCCGGCGGCAGCTGGCCAGGGTGGCTCGGCCGGCCGGGGCCGGGGCAGCAGCCCGAGTTCGAGCGGGCAGGGCGGCGGCTCCGCCACGAGCGGCCAGGGCAGCCCTGCCACGGGCAGCGGCAAGACCGGCCCGGCGGCCGGAAAGCCCGCCCCCGCGAAGCCGGCCCCTACAGCCAAGCCCGGCGGAGGCGCCCGTCCCGTGACGGGCAAGCCGCCTGCGGCGCTGGCCGGTCCCGCGGCGCAGCCGGAAGGGCAGCAGCCGCCCAAGCCGCTCACGAAGCGGCCCCAGTCGAGCAAGAAGTAGCTGCCGCCCAGGGCGCTCCGCGCCAGCGGAGCGCCCTGGGACCGCCGCCGCGATCCGGCGGCGGGCACGGCAACGGACGTGCCCGTGCGGCCGCGCCGGCCCGGCCCTGCAACCGCACCCGCCCAGCCCCTGCGGCCACGGCAACAGACCGGCCCCCGCGACCGCACCCACCCAGCCCAGCCTCTGCGGGCATCCAGATCCCACCCGTCGCGCCACGGCCGGCTGCCAGCAGCCACCCGGGCGCGCGGCCGTTGATCGCGCCCCACCGCGCCGGGCCGCTTGTGAGCGGCCCCCGGCCCGGCGCTAAGGCAGCCGCGGCCAGGGGTTCTTCTTCTCCAGCTCCGCGGCCAGCGCCAGCAGCCTTCCCTCGCCGCCGGGTGGGGCCACCAGCTGCACGCCGATCGGCAGGCCGTTCGGGTGGCGGCCTGCCGGGACGGACATCGCCGGGTAGCCGGACAGGTTCCACAGGCCCGTGAAGCCCGCCAAGGCCACCGACGGCAACGCGTTCGCCAGGCAGGATCGCTCGTGCCACGCCCTCGCCTTCGGTGGCAGCGTCGCCAGCGTCGGCGTGATCAGGACGTCGTACCGGGCGAAGAACTCCGCCGCCCGCGCCGTCCACCGGCGGGCGGTGCCGGGCGTCACCAGCCGCCGCACGGCGTGCCCGATCCGCACGTGCCGCTGCGTCCGCGGCTGCAGCGTCTCCACCGGCAACCCCGCCGCCTGCTCGGCCGGCCCGGCGAACCACCGCGACACGATCCCGGCCACCGGCTCCACCCCGTACCGCGGCCGCGCCCGCTCGACCCCGTGCCCCGACGCCGCCAGCAGCTCCGCCACCCGCTCCACCGCCGCCGTCAACGAGCGCGGCACCGGCGCGTGCGTCAGCGGCACGTCCGTCGACACCGCGATCCGCAACCGTCCCGGCTCGCCGACCTCCGCCAGCCCCGGCCGGTCCGCCAGCACCGACAACAGCAACGCCGCGTCGGCGACCGTCGTGGCCAGGCTGCCGTGCGCGGACATCCCGAACCAGCCGTCCTCGGCCAGCACGTCCGCCCCCGCCTTGATCCCGACCAGCCCGCACATCGCCGCCGGGAGCCGGATCGAGCCGAGCCCGTCCGTGCCGTGCGCGACCGGCACCAGCCCCGCCGCCACCGCCGCCGCGCTGCCGCCGGACGAACCGCCCGCCGTGTACTCCGGCGCCCACGGGTTGCGCGTCACGGCCTCCGGCGAGTCGGTCATCGGCCAGATGCACAGCTCCGGCACGCGCGTGATCCCGACGATCACCGCCCCCGCCGCCCGCAACCGCCGCACGACCAAGTGGTCCGAACCAGCCGGGACGGCCGTGGCGGTCCCGCGCGTCACGGTCTCGCCCGCGACCCCGGCCACGTCCTTGACCGCCACCGGCACCCCGGCCAGCGGGAGCTCCGCCAGGTCCGCACGCGTCCGCAGGAGCCGCGCCTCGGCCACCGCCTCCGCCGCGCGCACCCGGCGGAACGCGCCCACGACCCGGTCCGCCGCCTCGATCCCCGCGATCACCCGTTCGGTCTCCCGCACCGGGTCCGCTTCCCCGGCCCGCACCGCCTCGGCCAGCGCCTTCGCCGTCACCACCATGTGCGAACCCTATAGAAGAAACCGCGACGCAATAACCGCTCACGTGACCGGTCGATCACACAGCGGCCCGGTCGGTGTCGGATTCGTCACGGTTCTCGGCGCACGAAACGTGATCAATCCGTGCACCCACCGTGAGACGGCCTGTTCAGCGCGATCCTCCGAAGTGGACCCGCGGCCGCGGGCTCGACCAGGACCCCTTGCGCCACAGCTAGAATCCGGTTCGGAAACCCCGGTACCCTCATCGATAAAGGTGTGCGATATCACAGGAGAAACGGACGCAGCACCGACCGCTGCAACCAATCGGAGCAAACGGCAAGACCATCCGGCGGAATAGCGCCCGCGGAACGCCTCGGCATTCCACAGTCCGGCGATGATCCGCGCGACCCCGTTAGTGCGGGCGTAACGGGATCATATAGCCGGACGACAATATCCGCGCGGCTGACGAAGTCCCGGACACCTCGACGGAGAGGCGTCCGGTGCGGACAGAACGTGAAGTTGACTCATACTTGTCCGGGCTGGTTCACTCTCCCGGTCGTACAACCCACTGCGGTTCCTGTGCGAAGCGTCAACTCGGGTCCGGGGGCCGAGGCCATCACATCGAGTTGCGGGAAGGCTCCTCAGAGCGTTGAAAAAGGTATTCGGAACACGTAGGCGGCGTGCTTCGATCCGGTCGAGGGTGCTCGCGATCGCGATCGTGCCCAGCGTCGCCCTGCTGCTCGCCGGCGTGGCGCTCGCGGGTTACCTGGTCGTGCAGGCGGTCAACGCCCGCGAGTTCGCGACGAAGGTCCACGACTCGGCCGAGCCGGGCGCCCTCTTCTTCGGCGCGGTGCGCGCCGAGCGGGTGCTGACCCTGCGCACGCTGGCCGGCAACGGCACCCCGGGCGCGGATCTGATCCAGGCGCGGGCCAAGACGGACACGACGGCCGCGCGCATGGCCACCGTCCTGCAGGACATGGTCGACGACGCCCCGGAGTCGGTGCGCCAGAGCATCGCCAAGACCAGCGCGAACTTCGCCCAGCTGCCCGAGCTGCGTCAGCGCGTGGACAGCAGGCAGGCGTCCCCGCTCGAGGCCTACGCCTTCTACAACCGCATCATCGACGAGTTCGCCACCGGTCTGAACGGCGTGGCCGAGGGCGCGCCGGACGCCCAGACCGCGTTCCTCCGCGTCACCGCGATGCCGCTGTTCACCGCGGCCGACGCGATGTCCCGCGGTGACGCGCTGGCGGCCGCCGGAATCGCCGGCCGCGGCCTGTCGGAGGAGGAGTTCCGCACCTACATCAGCCAGGTCGGCGCCTACCACGCCGAGCTGGCGGTCGCCGCCCCGCAGATGATCCCGTCGGTGCGCGCCAAGTACGACGCGCTGCTGGCCAGCCCGGCGTGGGACACGCTGAGCGTGGTGGAAAACGCTTTCCTGCGCGGCAACCAGGATTCGCTGCCCGTGCCCGAGGCGCAGTGGCGCGACGCCGCGACCCAGGTCGGCAACGCGCTGATGGGCCTCTACATCGAGCAGAGCTCCAACGCCACCAACGTCGGCCTGGACAGCGGTGACCGGACCCTGGTCACCTCGATCATCGCCGGCGCCGCCGCGCTGATCGTGTCGCTGGCGGTGTTCTTCTTCGCGTGGCGCCTGTCCAACCGGCTGATCCAGCGGCTGGGCCGGCTGCGCGAGGAGACCCTGGAGGCCGCCGAGACGCAGCTGCCGCAGCTGGTCGAGCGGGTCCGCACCGGTGAGGCCGTCGACCTCGACACCGAGGTCGCGCTGCTGGACCACGGCGACGACGAGATCGGCCAGGTCGCCGACGCGTTCAACAAGGCGCAGCAGACCGCGATCGCGGCCGCCGTGGACGAGGCCAAGACCCGTGAGGGCACCAAGAAGGTCTTCCTCAACATCGCCCACCGCAGTCAGGTGCTGGTGCACCGGCAGCTCAAGGCCCTCGACGAGGCCGAGCGCAAGCAGGAGGACCCGGACCAGCTGGACATGCTGTTCCGCCTGGACCACCTGTCCACCCGCGCGCGACGCAACGCCGAGAACCTGATCATCCTGGGCGGCGAGCGGCCGGGACGGCAGTGGCGCAACCCGGTCGCGCTGGCCGACCTGATCCGCGGCGCCACCGGGGAGACCGAGGACTACGCGCGCGTCACCGTCGGCAAGCTGCCGAACGTCGCGGTCGCCGGCCCGGTCGTCGCCGACCTGGTGCACCTGCTCGCCGAGCTGCTGGACAACGCCACGTCGTTCTCGCCGCCGAACTCGCGCGTCGAGGTGTTCGGTGACGTCGTCGGCAAGGGCGTGGTCATCGAGATCGAGGACCAGGGCCTGGGCATCGAGCCGGAGCAGGCCGAAGAGCTGAACGCGATGCTGCGCGAGCCGCCGGACTTCAGCGTCATGGCGCTGTCCGCGGAACCGCGTCTGGGCTTGTTCGTGGTCGCGCGCCTGGCGTCCCGGCACGGGATTTCGGTGACGCTGCGCGACTCCGCCTACGGTGGCACCCGGGCGATCGTGCTCGTCCGGTCCGAGCTGCTGGCTCCGGTGCCGCAGCCGGACGACGCGGCCCAGCCCGAGGAGGCGCTGGTCCCGGCCCAGAGCGCGCCGGCGCACCGGTGGCCCGATGAGGCCGACGCGCCACCGGAGCCGGCCACCAACGGGCACCACCAGGCAGAGCCGACGGCGCGGGTGGACCTGTTCCGCCCCACGGTCCCGGCTGCTCCGCCGGAGCCTGCGCCGCAGCAGCAGCACACGCCGCCGCAGCGCCCGCAGATCCCGCTGCGCGCGCCGCTGGACACCCGCGTGCCGATCGACACGCGCCCGCCCCAGGCCCGGCCGCCCCAGCACGCCGGACCGATCTCGCCGGACCGCCCGCCGCTGCCGCGGCGCCGACGGCAGCAGAACCTGGCCCCGCAGTTGAGGAAGGACGAGGAGACCGCGACCTTCAGCGCCGCCACCAACGACAGCCCGAAGCCCGACCACAGCACCGTGCCCGACGACAGCCCGGAGCAGGCCCGCAGCCGGCTCTCGGCGTTCCAGCAGGGCACCCGCCGCGCTCGCGAACAGGATCCGAGCACCACCGACATTCTGGGAGAGCACACGTGACGAACGCGGGAATCAACGAGCTGGACTGGCTCCTCGACGACCTCCTGCAGCAGGTCGTGGGAGCGGACCGGGCGGTTGTGCTGTCGGCCGACGGCCTGCTGATCGGCCGGTCGACCAACCTGTCCGAAGAGGACGGTGAGCACCTGTCGGCGGTGGCGTCGGCGTTCCAGAGCCTCGCCAAGGGCACCGGGCGCCACTTCGGCGGCGGCGCGGTGCGCCAGACCGTCGTGGAGATGGACCACGCGTTCCTGTTCGTCACCACGGCCGGGCACGGCGCCTGCCTCGCGCTGCTGACCGCCGCGGACGTCGACATGGGTCTGGTCGCGTACGCGATGAACATGATGGTCAAGCGGGTCGGTGCCGCACTGAGCGCGGCGCCACGAGTTGAGCAGCAAAGCACGCCATGATGATCAGGCGGGACGACGACACCTGGTTCGACGACGCGGCCGGACCGATCGCCCGGCCGTACACGATCACCGGCGGCCGCACCCACGCCGGTGACATCGACCTGCAGCTGCTGTCCCTCGTGGTCGCCCTGCCCGGCCTGGCCGAAGCGGCCACCATGGCACCGGAGTACGCCCGGATCGTGCGGCTGTGCCAGCGGCCGCTGTCGGTCGCCGAGGTCGCGGCGCACCTGGACCTGCCGGTGCCGATCGTGAAGGTGCTGCTGGCCGACCTCATCGAGCGCGGACACGTGATCTACCGGACGTCCCAGCCCATCTCCGACACCCCGGAACAACACGTACTTCAGGCGGTTCTCGATGGCATTCGCAGGCTCTGAGCCCCGGCGGAACGTCTCCGCCACCGTGGTGAAGCTGCTGATCGCAGGCGGCTTCGGGGTCGGCAAGACCACCATGGTCGGCTCGGTGAGCGAGATCTCCCCGCTGCGCACGGAGGAGGCGATCACCCAGGCCTCGGCCGGGATCGACGACCTCACCGGGGTGGAGAGCAAGACCACCACGACCGTGGCGCTGGACTTCGGCCGCATCACGATCAACCCCGAGCTGATCCTGTACCTGTTCGGCACGCCGGGGCAGGACCGGTTCTGGTTCATGTGGGACGAGCTCGCGCAGGGCGCGCTGGGCGCGGTGGTGCTCGCCGACACGCGCAGGCTGGAGAGTTGCTTCCCGGCGGTGGACTTCTTCGAACGGCGCGGGCTGCCGTTCGTGGTCGGCGTCAACTGCTTCGACAACGCCTACCGCTACGGCACCGAGGAGGTGCGCGCGGCGCTGGAGCTGGACGACACGGTGCCGATCCTGCTGTGCGACGCGCGGGACCGGGAGTCGACCAAGCAGGTGCTGGTGATCCTGATGCAGCACGTGATGGCGAACGCGGCACTGGCCCGTCGCTAGTCGACGGTGCCCCAGCGGCCGGGTGGGAGCACGATGAACCGGACCTTGCCGATGAGGTCGTCCACCGGGACCGGGCCCTGCTCCTCGCAGCGCGAGTCGCACGAGTTGTTGCGGTTGTCGCCCATCACCCAGACGTAACCCTCCGGCACCCGGACCGGCGGGAAGGAGTCCTGCCACTGGCGCGCCGGGTCCTGCCAGTGTATGTAGGGCTCGTCCAGCGGCCGGCCGTCGACGAGGACCCGGTTCCGGTCGTCGCAGCACTGCACGGTCTGACCGCCGGTGGCGATGATCCGCTTGACGAAGTCGCGCTCGTCCGGCGGCGCCAGGCCGAACACCGAACCGACGTCCTGGAGGAAGTGCACCACCGCGTTGTCCGAACGCGTGGTCGTCACCTCGTCGCCCACCCACGCCTCCGGGCCCTTGAACACCACGACGTCACCCGCCTCCGGGTCGGTGAAGTCGTAGGTGATCTTGTCGACCAGGATCTTGTCCCCGTAACACCCGGCGCAGCCGTGCAGCGTGGTTTCCATCGACCCCGACGGGATCGTGTACACCCGCGCGAAGAACTGCTGGAACACGAACGCCAGCACCAGCGCGACGACGATCAGGATCGGCAGCTCGACCCAGAACGGACGCTGTTTCCTGGGCCGCCGCCGCCACCGCCTCGCCGGGCGGGTGGTGCTCTCCTGACCTGCGTCCTCCGGGTTCGGCACCGCACCAGGCTATCGAAAACGGCGTCAGTAGGGGTTCACCCGGTCCCGGAACTTCGCGGCCACCTCGTCGGTGTCCGACTTCGGGTAGGAGATCCGGGCCGGGTCACCGTCCGATGTGTACCGGCTGTCCGCGTTCTGCGCGAGCTTGTCCAGCCACACCGCCGAACCGTATTCGGCCTCCTCACCCGTCGGGCCCTGCGAGCGGATGCGCGGGATGTTGAGCGGGTCGAAGTCGGCGGTGAACGGTGACGCGGACGGGTTCGAGCCGACCAGGAACGCGCCCTGGTAGCGGTAGCCCGCGCCCTGCAACGCCAGCTCCATGGGCCGCGGGTGGATGCCGAACGGCAGCGCGATCGTGGTCGGGTTCGCCCGCGGCGAGGCCCGCCGGATCAGCGCGTCCAGCTCGCCGATCTCGGCCTGCGCGGTCTGCTCGTCGGCCTCGCGCAGGTTCGCGTGGGTCCTGGTGTGGTTGCCGACGTCGAAACCGTGGTCCAGCAACCACGGGATGGTCCGGGCGCCACCGGGGTCGCCGAACGGCTCGGCGTTGACGTAGAACGTGGCGACCGGCCGGAACCGCGGGTGGCTGCGGGCGAAGTCGAGCATGATCGCGACGGCGGTGCCCGGCACCGGGTTGCCGTCCGGGCCGAGCGCGAACTGGCTCGGGTCGCCGTCGTCGAAGGTGAGCACCACGGGGTGCGTGCCGGCCGGGACGTCGATGCGGCCCGCGGTGAAGTCGGCGGCCGACACCGGGACGTAGCCCTCGCGGTCGAGCCGTTCCAGCTCGGCGCGGAAGTCGTCCGGCGTGCGGTCGTAGACCGATTCGGGTTCGGTCACGATGCGGTGGTACATCAGCACCGGGACCCGGCCCAGCTCGTTGGCGCGCACCGTGGCGGGCCTGCCCGGGGCCGCCGCCGGGGCGGACGAGCGCAGCGGGGCGAACGCGGCCCACCCCTCGCCGCCGTCGCTCTGCTCGTGCGGGTGGCCCTCGACGACCGTCGTGCACGCCGTGAGCAGGAACAGGACCGCGACGAGGGAAGCCAGCTTGGGTGTCACGCCTACCAACGTGCGCCGTCCGTAGCGCGGAGGCAACGGGGTGTAACCCGAAGGGATGGATTCCCGAATGACCCGCCTGATCCGGGGAATGTGCCCGCTGCTCGGCACACCGGCGCGGGAGGGTTACATGGGCAGGCAGCGGACACGGTCCCGGAACGCGGTTCTGGTCCTCGTGGCCATCGTCGCCACGGTCGCCATCGCCGCCACCCCGACGGTGGTGCAGTCGCTCCCGTTCGGGCTGGCCATCCAGGGCCTCGGCGACGGGGTCACCACCAACGCGGAGTCGCTGCGGGACATCCGGGTGCTGGCGGCCAGGGACAGCGACCTCGATCGGGTCACGGTCATCCTGGACGACCAGCCGGTGACCACAGCGCGTGACGGTGGCCGGCTGGTCCTGCCGCCGCTGAAGGTCGGCGACGGCGAGCACACCCTCGTCGCCCGGCTGCCGAACGAGATTCCGGGCCTGCCGGACGCCGAGGTGTCCCGCACCTTCCACGTCGACAACACCGCGCCGGAGCTGTCCTTCCAGCCGATCGAGATCAGCGACCCGCGCAAGCCGGTGACCCTGCGCGGCACGGCCAAGGGCGCGGACAAGGTCACGGTGCAGGGCGAAGAGGTGAAGGTCAACGAGTTCGGCAACTTCACCGTCACCATCCCGACTCCCCCGGCGAAGATCGAGATCGGCGCGCAGGACGCGGCGGGCAACCGCGCGGCCGGCCGGGTCCCGGTGCGCGCGCGGCACCCCGGCATGCGCGGCGTGCACATGACCGCGGTGGCGTGGACGGCGCCGGCGCTGCGCGAACCGGTGCTGCAGATGGCGCGGGACGGGTTGATCGACACGGTCCAGCTGGACATCAAGGACGAGAGCGGCGAGGTCGGGTACGCCTCGCAGGTGCCGCTCGCGAAGGAGATCGGCGCCGCGAAGAACTACTACGACCTGCACGGGGTCGTCGAGCAGCTGCACAAGGAGGGGGTCCGCGTCGTCGGGCGGCTCGTCGCGTTCCGGGACCCGATCCTGGCGCGGGCGTCGTGGGAGTCCGGCGAGCGCGACCGGGTCGTGCAGAGCGCCGACGGGCAGCCGTGGGCGGGCGGGTACGGCGAGTACGCGTTCACCAACTTCGCCAACCGCGAGGTGCGGGAGTACAACATCGCGCTGGCGACGGAAGCCGCGCGGGCCGGGTTCGACGACATCCTCTACGACTACGTGCGGCGGCCCGAGGGCCCGATCGAGCAGTTGCGGTTCCCCGGACTGGAGGGCACGCCGGAGGAGGGGATCGTGGACTTCCTCGCCGAGAGCCGCAACGCGGTGCGGGCCGAGGGCGCGTACCTGGGCGCGTCGGTGTTCGGGATAGCGGTCAACCGGCCGACGCAGATCGGGCAGGACATCACCGCCATGGCACGCAAGGTGGACTACATCGCGCCGATGATCTACCCGTCGCACTGGGGTCCGGGCGAGTACGGGGTCGCCGATCCGGAGTCGCAGCCGCTGGAGATCACCCAGCGGTCGCTGGCGGCGTTCGCCGAGAAGGCCGCCGGCACGCAGTCGGTGATCATCCCGTGGATCCAGGCGTTCAGCATGTCCGTCCACTACGGACGCGACCAGATCCGCGCGCAGCTGGACGGGGCGCGGGCCAACGGGATCGACTCGTTCCTGCTGTGGAACGCCTCGTGCAAGTACAACGCGGCGGACCTGGCGCCCTGACCGGTCAGACCGGGAGGGGTTCGATCTCGCCCGGGGTGGCGTAGCGGTACCGATCGCCCACCTTGATCTCCAGGTGCAGGTATCCCTCTTCATCGGACAGTACCGCGTGGACCGTCCCGATCAGACCGTCGCGCAGCCGCACCCGACTCCCGGCGGACACCGCGACCCCGGCGACCACCACCTCGTCGGTCTCCGGGCACACCGCGCCGGGGTCCCACCAGGTGTCCTCCGGGATGCCCCGGCGCAGGTACTGGATGCGTTCTTCGCTCTCCGGCACGAGGATCGGGTGGTCGTACAGGGTGACCGGCGCGGCCAGCACCGCGGCGTCGTTGTCGCCCAGCAGCACCGGCCACAGCCGGTGGCTTTCGCACTGCTCGGCGGCCGCACGAGCCCACGGCGGCGGCTCGGTCAGCGACACGAACCGGCCGGCGTTCACGGCGAGCACCACATGGACGGACAACATCGCGTGCCGCAGCGCCTCTTCGCGCGATGAGTCCGGCTCGTACCACTCGGTGGTGTTGACGACGTCGGCGCGCAACCGGATCCCGTTGCGGCCGCCCAGGACCCGCGCACTCAGCCGCAGCTCGCCGGTGACCGACCAGCTGCGGCGGACGAGTTTCCCGGCCCGGCCGAGGATTTCGGTCCGCTCGGCGCCGCCGACGACGAACGGGACGCAGGTGCGCTGGGCGGTCAGCTCGGCGACCGGCAGCACCGCGTCGGTCTGGCGCTCGACCACCTCGTCCCAGGTGGTGTGCTCGGTACCGTCCACGGTCAGCGACGCCACCGGGTCGTACCCGCCGTCGGCGCCGCGGCGGCACACGACGCGCTCCTGGCTCTGCAGGAACCGCAGCCGGACGTGCAGCACTGCGTGCGAGCGCGGTTCGAGCAGGCACTCCACGCGGCAGTCGGCGAAGTCACCGGCCTGCGGCGACGCGAACGCCGGCGGCATCAGCACGCCGAAGTCCGGCGTCCGCGGGTGGTACAGGACGGCGTCGCCGATCGCCCTGGCGGTGTCGAACGCGGTGGTCATGCGACACGGTAGGACTGTAACGCATATCACACAAGCGCGATCGCCCGCGCTGGGGACGTAAACGCTGGTCAACAACGGTGCAGAGCCGATCGGCCACGTATCGTGGTTCACCCGATCAGCCCAGTTCTGCGGACCGGTAGGCGGGTACGGCTTGGGGACACCGGGAGGGCGGCCGATGCGCACCGAACTGATCGACGCCCTGCTCGAACTGCTGGCGCGCGAATCCGAGGACTTCGACGTGCACCGGTTCGCGCAGGACCTCGCCGAGCGCGCGGCGGTTCTCGGGCCGGCCCGCGACGCCGGGGTGGTGCTGTCGTTCCCGGCGGAGCCGGAGCGGATCACCGCCGGCACCGGAGCCGCGCCGGCGCTCGTGCGGTTCCAGCTCGAACACGACGAGGGGCCCGCGCCCGAATGCCTCCACAGTGGATCATCCGGTGGTGGTCCGTGGCCCCGGTTTTCCACTGCCTGCGCGGAAGCCGGTTACTCCTCAGTAGAAACTTTGCCGATTCTGGCGGACGGCCGGGTTTTCGGTGCGCTCTGTCTGTTCGACGCCGGCGGGAACGCGGGCGGGACCGGGCTTCGGCTGGCGCACGCCGCGGCGCTTCGCCTGGCCCACCAACGGGATCTGCACCAGCTCGGCGTGCGGTTGCGGCACCTGCAGACCGCGTTGGACAGCCGGATCGTCATCGAGCAGGCGAAGGGGATGCTCGCCGAACGGCACAAGATCGGTGTGGACACTGCGTTCGAGGGGTTGCGGCGGTACGCGCGTGACCACAACCAGCGGGTCGCGGACCTGGCGCGCGCGATCGTCGACGGCCGCGACCCGGTGCGGCCGAACGATTTCTGACGGTTTCCGGGGGACGAAGGGTCGTGTTCCGGACATTCGCCGGTTAGCATCGGGTTCCGCCGTCGCCAGGAGGCAGGCAGACGGCGGAGGAGGAACCCGCTCCGGACCCCGGCGGTGCCCGCTGTTGGAATGCTCGATGCGAGGGGAGCACCGGATGACGACCACGTCCCACGACCACCAGCTGCAGGCGGACGCTTTCCGCGTCGGGGACCGGCTGATGTACCTCGACCGCGACGACGACGGGCCGGACAAGGTGACCGTGCGCGTGGGTGTCGTGTCCGGGAAGTGCCGGACCGGCGAGGAGGGCCTGCTGGTGCCGATGACCGACGAGGACGGCGGGGAGCGGTGGATCGCCGCCTCGGACGTCCTGGGCAGCGGCTCGAGAGCGGGCAACCGTCATGAGACCGATCGGCCCGCGCGGTGGCGGCACCACCTGTCGCCCAGCGGACGGCACCATCGGCAGGAGGCGCCGGAGTCGTGAGGTGAGCCGGGCGTCCGGCTGGCCGGGCGTCCGGCGGTGGTTCCGGGCGGCCGGGGCGGTGGTTCCGGCAGCCCGGCGGTGGTTCCCGGCGGCCCGGCGGCGGTTCCCGGGCGTCTGTGCGGCGGTTCCCGGGCGGTCGGGCGGTGGTGCCGGGCGCCCGGGCGGCGGTTTCGGGCGGCCGAGCGGTGGTTCCGGGTATTCGGGCGGTTCCCGGGCGTCTGGGCGGCGGTTCCCGGGCGTCTGGGCGGCGGTTCCCGGGCGTCCGGGCGGCGGTTCCCGGGCGTCCGGGCGGCGGTTCCCGGGTGTCCGGGTGGCGGTTCCCGGGCGGTCGGGGCGGTGCTTCCGGGCGTCCGGGTGGCGGTTCCCGGGCGTCTGGGCGGCGGTTCCCGGGCGTCTGGGCGGCGGTTCCCGGGCGTCCGGGCGGCGGTTCCCGGGTGTCCGGGTGGCGGTTCCCGGGCGGTCGGGGCGGTGCTTCCGGGCGTCCGGGTGGCGGTTCCCGGGCGTCTGGGCGGCGGTTCCCGGGCGTCCGGGTGGCGGTTCCCGGGCGTCTGGGCGGCGGTTCCCGGGCGTCTGGGCGGCGGTTCCCGGGTGTCCGGGTGGCGGTTCCCGGGTGTCCGGGTGGCGGTTCCCGGGCGGTCGGGGCGGTGCTTCCGGGCGTCCGGGTGGCGGTTCCCGGGCGTCTGGGCGGCGGTTCCCGGGCGTCTGGGCGGCGGTTCCCGGGTGTCCGGGTGGCGGTTCCCGGGCGGTCGGGTGGCGGTTCCCGGGCGGTCGGATGGCGGTTCCCGGGCGGTCGGGGCGGTGGTTCCGGGCGCCTGGGGCGGCGGTTCCCGGGCGGTCTGGGGGTGGTGCCGGGCGCCCGGGCGGCGGTTTCGGGCGGCCGAGCGGTGGTTCCGGGCGGGCCCGGCGCCGGTTCCGGGCGTCCGTTCGGCCTCACCCGCGGAGGGGGCTCGGCGGGGGTGATTTTCGGGAGCCCTGCCCGGCCATCCCCTCGGCCAGCGCCGCGCGGGCCGCACCCTGCCACTCAAGCACGGCGTCCTTCTCGGCGCCCACCCGATCGGACTAGTCCGGAACAGTGTGCCCACCGCTCGCGCCGGTCATCAAACCTCGAAAATCATTTTGATCACGGGCGAGCGGGTTGTAGCGTCGCGGCGTTCGTGCGGCCTGAGGAGGTGAGACCCATTTTCGCGGTATCCGGTTGGGTTCTCCTCCCGAAAGGCATCACTCATGCGCTTCACCTCGGAGACGGCTGCTGACGGCGTCTCGGAACGTTCGTTCTCGCTCGGCGATGTGACCGGTGTGTTCTGGTCACCGGTTGGCGCCGTCGGCGGTCCGCTGGTGCTCCTGGCACACGGCGGCGGGCAGCACAAGAAGGCCCCGGGGTTGGTGGCACGAGCCCACCACTTCGTGCGGGCCTGCGGATTCTCGGTGGTGGCCATCGACGCGCCGGGCCACGGTGACCGGCCGCGCACCGAGCAGGACGAGCGGGCCCGCGCGCTGATCCGGCAGCGGATGGCGGCGGGCGAGCCGGTTTTCGACGAGATCGCGCGGGACAACGCCTCGCGGGCGGCGCAGGCCGTGCCCGAGTGGCAGGGGGTGCTGGACGCGCTGCCGGGGTTCGGGCCGGTCGGGTTCTGGGGCGTGTCGATGGGCAGTGCGATCGGGATCCCGTTGGCCGCCGCGGAGCCGCGGATAGCCGCGGCGGTGTTCGGGCTCGCCGGCGATCTGCTGGTGGAGGCCGCGCGAGGCGTGCGAATCCCGATCGAGTTCCTGCTCCAGTGGAACGACGAGCTCATCCCACGCGAGACGGGCTTGACGCTGTTCGAGGCGTTCGCGTCGGAGGAGAAGAGCCTGCACGCCAACCCCGGCCGGCACGCCGACGTGCCGCACTTCGAGCTGGAGAGCGCGGGGCGGTTCTTCTCGCGGCACCTGCGCTGAGGCCTGGGTAGTTGCGCGGGTGGGCACTTCGTGACGGCGCGAGTGGGCCAGTCGCAGGACGGTGAATGGACCGTTCACCCGCGGCCGGGGCAGCTGGGGCAGGCAATCGGCGCCGCGCTGGATCGCCTAGAGACGGGTGAGTGGGCCAGTCACACGGCGATGAACGGGCCATTCATCGGCAGCACCCGGCGGCGAGATGCGTGAGGGCTGGGCGGCGAAGCCCGCACCGGCTCCCCTGGCCGGGCGGGTGGGCCAGTCGTGAAGCAATGAATGGACCGTTCACTCGCCAGGGGGAGTTGAGACGGGGAGTCGGAGCCCGGGATGGGTCGCCCGGCCGCGTGAGTGGACCACTCGTATGCGGATGAACGGGCCATTCATCGGCAGCACCCGGCGGCGAGATGCGTGAGGGCTGGGCGGCGGAGCCCGCACCGGCTCCCCTGGCCGCACGAGTGGACCAGTCGTGAAGCAATGAACGGACCGTTCACTCGCCAGGGGGAGTTGAGACGGGGAGTCGGAGCCCGGGATGGGTTGCCCGGCCGCGTGAGTGGACCACTCGTATGCGGATGAACGGGCCATTCATCGGCGGCACCCGGCGGCGAGGAGCGTGAGGACGGGGCGGCGGAAACCGCACCGGCTCCCCAAGCCGCACGAGTGGACCAGTCGTGAAGCAATGAACGGACCGCTCACTCGCCCAAGGGAGTTGAGACGGGGAGTCGGAGCCCGGGATGGGTCGCCCGGCCGCGTGAGTGGACCACTCGTATGCGAATGAACGGGCCATTCATCGGCGGCATACGGCGGCGAGGAGCGTGAGGACGGGGCGGCGGAAACCGCACCGGCTCCCCAAGCCGCACGAGTGGACCAGTCGTGAAGCAATGAACGGACCGCTCACTCGCCCAAGGGAGTTGAGACGGGGAGTCGGAGCCCGGGGTCGGTCACCGGCGCTGCGTGAGTGGACCACTCGTATGCGGATGAACGGACCGTTCATCGGCCACAGGCGGTCGCCAGGTGTGCAAGGGCTGGGCGGCCCGGCGGGAAAACCGGGCCGCCCAGCACGTTCACGGTTGGCGGAGCCAACCAGCGGATCAAAGCTCCCAGAGCGCGGGGTCACGAGGCAGGATCAGCGGGTTCGCAGGCGCCTCACTGGCAAAGGGCACAAGGCATCATCAGCACCCCCAAGGCGCCTCACCAGCGAAGGGCCATGACCCACCGCCAGCACTCCGAAGGCGCCTCACCGACGAAGGACCACCACCGCCATCAGCAGTTCGACGGTGCCTCCTTCCCGGCGAACCTGTCGACGATCCACTTGTGGGCGTCCGCGTTGCCGGCGAATATGCCGCTCAGGTGGTCCGACACGTAGGTGCTCCACTGCTCCCGCACGCCCGCCGCGCAGTAGCGTTTGTGCAGTGCCTCCGCCTGGGGGGTGTTGACGATCTCGTCCAGGGCCGCGTGGTACTGGAACACCGGGACGCGTGGCGGGGCCGCCCCCAGCTTGTTCTCCGCCAGGCGCGCCTGCCACTCGGGCGTGTCCAGCGGGTTCGACGTCGTGTAATCGGAGATCTTCTTGAACGCGTAGTTCGTCAGCAGCTCCACCACACAGGCGTTCCGCTTGGCCTCCGCGAGTTGCTGCCGGCCCGTCTCGTTCAGGTACGAGTCCAGCCGCAGCTCCGGGTACGCCGCGTCCAGGCCGACCGCCGCGAACGCCAGGAAACCGAAACCCAGGTACCCGTCCAGCCCCTTCGCCACCTCGGTCAGGTCCGCGGGCACCCCACCGGCCACCGCGCCCACGAGGTTCATCTCCGGCGCGTACGTCGGCTGCTTCTCCGCCGCCCACAGCGCACCCCCGCCGCCCTGCGAGTAGCCCTGGAAGATCACCTTGGCGCCGTCGGACAAACCAGCCTGCGACAACCGCTGCGCGGCGCGCACCGAGTCGATCACCGCGGGGCCCATCGACTGGCCCGTGATGTACGTGGGCACGGTGGTCGGCGAGTAACCCTCGTAATCCGTCACCGCCACGGCATACCCGCTCGACAACGAGTCGTTGATCGCCGGCTGGTCGTACAGCGTTCCGCGCTCGATGGCCTTCGACGGGGTGCACTTGAACGCCGGCCCCTGCGTCCCCACCGCGAAACCGACGATCGGCGCCGTCGACCGGTCCACCCCCTTCGGCACCAGCACCGTGCCGGTCACGGCGTTGCGCTCCCCCAACGCGTTCGTCGACAGGTACATCACCTCCCACGCGTCCGCGTTCGCCGCGTTCATCAGCGGCACCGTCGGCCGCCAGCGGATCACGTCACCGGGGCTGCCCGCCGGGAGCGGTGACGGCGGGGTGTAGAACGAATCGTCGAACGGACCCGGCAACACCGGGCTCGCGGCGACCGCGGACGGCGGCGAAAACGCCACCGCGCCACCCGCGAACAACACCAAACCCACCAGCGCGGCCAGCAGCCGACGCCGGAACTCACGGTTCTTCACACGTTCCTCCTTCACAGACCAAGAGCCGGAGCGAGCACCGGCCACGAGTTGTGCAGTGCCCGTTCCCAATACGGCCAGCTGTGCGTGCCGGCGCCGTAGTAGTCCACAGTGGCCGGAACGCCCATCAGCTTCAGCTTGTCGGTGAAGCTGCGGGACGTGAGCAGCGCCGCCGGTTCCAGCGGATCCCACTGCCCCGGCGGATCGAGCGGGCCGGTCCGGCCATCGCCGCAGGAAATGTAGAGCGCGGTGCCGCGCAGGTCGTCGATGTGGTCGTACGGGTTGCGCGACCACCAGATCGGCCAGCTCGCCTTCTCGTCACCCCACAGGTCGAAGAAGTTGTAGTGCCCTGCCCGGATCAGAATGCCCTGGATCACCTCGGGCGTGCCGGGGAACAAGGTGTTCGGAATTCCGCTGTACGACGCCGCCGCGCCGAACATTCCCTTGTGGAGGAAGGCGTACGCGAGCGCGCCGTACCCACCGATGGAAACCCCGGCTACTGCTCGCCGCGTGCCACCGCGGTAACCGCGTTCGACGATCTGCCGGACCTCTTCCGTGTGGAACCGGTCCCAGTCCGGTGTGGACTTCAGCCCGAAGTTCCACCACTTCGTGTACATGCCGGCCTCGCCGTCGGAGGGCATGACGACGATCGCGTCCTTGTCCGCGGTGAACGCCTTCACGTCGGTGAACCGGTCCCACGACTGGTAGTCCGCCGGCTCGCAGCACCCGTGCAGCAGCCACAGCGTCGGCCAGGTCCGGGCGGGCTCGGCGCGCCACTTGACCGGCACGATCAACCGCACCATGCCGGTCCGGCCCAGCGCGGGCGAGTCGATCTCCAGGTCGACCGTCCGGTCGTCGATCCAGGTCTCGGTGACCACTTTCGCTCCGTCGTCGGCGCTGACCGTGGCGGCCGACACCGGCGCGGCCAGCGCGGCACCGGTGACCATGGCGACGACGGGTAACACCAGCAAGGCCCAGCGGCGACGGCGGCGCCCGGCCCGATCGGTTCTCATCGGTTCTCCTCGGGTGTTTCTCACAGCGGGATGTTGCCGTGCTTCTTCGCCGGCAGCGTCTGCCGTTTCGTGCGCAGCGTGCGCAACGCGCGCGCCACCTGCAGCCGGGTCTGGGACGGCGGCACGACCATGTCCACGTACCCGCGCTCGGCCGCCAGGTACGGGCTCGCGTGGTGCTTGCGGTACTCCTCGGTCAGCCGCCGCACAGCCACGGCACGCTCCTCAGTGGACAGTCGTGCCAGCTCGTGCCGGTGCAGCACCCCGACCGCGGCCTCGGCGCCCATCACCGCGATCTCCGCGGTCGGCCAGGCGAGGTTGACGTCCGCGCCCAGGTGCTTGGACCCCATCACCGCGTACCCGCCGCCGTAGGCCTTGCGCGTCACCACCGTCACCTTCGGCACGGTCGCCTCGGAGTAGGCGTAGATCAGCTTCGCGCCGCGCCGGATGATGCCCTGCCGCTCCTGCTCGGTCCCGGGCAGGTACCCGGGCACGTCGGCCAGCGTGAGGATCGGGATGCCGAACGCGTCGCAGAACCGCACGAACCGGGCGGCCTTTTCGGACGCGTCGATGTCGATCACCCCGGCCTGCCACAACGGCTGGTTCGCCACGATTCCGACCGAACGCCCCTCGATCCGCCCGAACGCGCAGATCATGTTGGGCGCGAACGCGCCGTGGATTTCGGTGAACTCGCCGTCGTCGACCAGCCGCCGGATCACCTCGGTCATGTCGTAGGCCTGGTTGAGCGAGTCCGGGATCAGCCGGTCCAGCTCGAGATCGGCCGGGGTGATCTCGCGGGACGTCTCGTCCACGTACTCCGGCGGCACGTCCAGGTTGTTGAGCGGCAGGTACCCGAGCAGCGTCTGCACCCAGTCGATCGCGTCGCGCTCGTCGGTCGCCCGGTGGTGCGCGTTGCCGGAGACCTCGCTGTTGACCGTCGCGCCGCCGAGCTGCTGCGCGGTGACGCGCTCACCGGTCACCGCGTGCACGACGTCCGGCCCGGTCACGAACATGTGCGAGGTGTCCTCGACCATGACGGTGAAGTCGGTGATCGCCGGCGAGTACACCGCGCCACCCGCGCACGGGCCCATGATCATCGAGATCTGCGGGATCACCCCGGACGCGTGGGCGTTGCGCCGCCCCAGCTCGGCGTAGTAGGCCAGCGACACCACGCCCTCCTGGATGCGCGCGCCGCCGGAGTCGTTGATGCCGATGACCGGGCAGCCGATCGACATCGCCAGGTCCATCACCTTGAGGACCTTCTCGCCGAACACCTCGCCCATGCTGCCGCCGAACACGCTGAAGTCCTGCGAGAACAGGCAGACCGGGCGTCCGTCCACAGTGGCATGGCCGGTCACCACGCCGTCGCCGTAGGGCCGGTTGCCGTCCATGCCGAACTCGGTGCAGCGATGCCGCGCGAACTGGTCCAGCTCCACGAAGGACCCGTCGTCGACGAGCAGGTCGATGCGCTCGCGGGCGGTCAGCTTGCCCTTGGCGTGCTGCCGGTCGATCGCGCGCTTCTCCGCGATGCGCACGGCTTCGTCCCGGCGGCCGGCCAGATCGGCGATCCGGTAGGCCGTCGTGGGAGCGAACGGGACGTCCACTGCGGTCCTCACTTCCGGGTTGTCCGGTCGCCGAGCGCGGCCGCGAGAACGGACACGTGCGGCGGGTCGATCATCGAGACGTGGTCTCCGGGCACCGGCACGATCTCCAGGGCCGGGCAGAACTCGTCCCAGCCCAGCGACTCGTCCTCCCGCAGGTAACGCGGGTCGAGCGCGGTGGTCAGCGGATGCGGTTCCTGCGCGCGGAACAGCAGCACCGGCCCGTCGTACCGGCCCGGCGAGTACCGTTCGGCCACCCGGGCGTCCACATAGGACGTGTACTGGTGGTGCAGCACGCCCTCCCCCAGCCCGGGCACCTTCTCCGCCAGCTGCCGCATGACCAGTCCGATCTGCTCGGCCTCGCCGAGCCGGGCCAGTTCGTCGCGCGGGATGTCCAGCGCGACGCCGTAGGTCTGCTCGATGTGCGTGGCGAACCGGTCGAACCGGTCCAGCAGCAGGTCCTCGGCGGGCGCCTCGGCCGGCCGCGGGAGGATGGTGTCGATCAGGAACACCAGCTCCACCGGCTTGCCCAGCTGACGCGCGCACTCGTAGGCGAGGCAGCCGCCGAACGACCACCCGCCGAGCCGGTAGGGCCCCTGCGGCTGGATCTCCCGGATCATGTCGAGGTACCGGGCCGCTTTGGCCTCGACGGTGTCCACCTCGTCCAGCCGCTCGAACCCGTAGACCGGGAACTCGCCGGGCAGGTCCCGCACCAGTCGCGTGTAGACACTCGACGGACCGCCCGCGGGGTGGAACAGGAACACCGGCGTCCCGGTGCCCGAACGCAGGCAGCGCACCGGCCCCGACCCCTCGATCCGGTCCCGCAGCAGGTCGGCCATCGCGGCGATCGTCGGCCGGTCGAACAGCTCCGCCGGCAGGTCCGGGAGTTCCGCCGACATCGCCGCCCGCAGCCGCGCCGGATCGCCGGGGAAGTCCTCGTGCACGCCGGAAAACCGGCCGAGCACGTCGTACCAGTGTCGGGCCACCCACCGCTCGGCGGGATCACGCGGCCCGACGACCACTTCAGTGACCGGGGCCGGACCGGCGTCGAACCCGGCCTGCTCCGCGAGGTGCGCCGCCAGTTCGGCGAGGCTCGCGCCACGCAGCAGCATCGGCACCGGCAGCGGGAGGCCGAAGTCGCGCTCGACCGCGCCGCGGGCGCGCATCGCGAGCAGCGAGTCCAGGCCGAGCTGGGTGAGCGGGACGTGCCGGTCGACCTGCTCGGGCGCGAACCCCATCAGCCCGGCGACCAGCGACGTGAGGTGGTCGGCGATGGCCGGGTGCGCGGTCGCCGGTTCCAGCGCGTCCAGGCCGGGCCAGGCCGGGGTCGTCACGCGCCGGGGCACGAGCAGGTCGAAGAACGGCCGGTCGGCCAGGCGCGGGAACAGCTCCAGCACCGCCTCCGCGTCGAGCCGGGCCACGCCGGTCGCCGCGCAGTCGCGGGCCAGCACGGCGTCCAGCGCTTCCAGCGCCTCGGCGGTGCCGAGCGGTTCGAGCACGGGGTTGGTCACACCGACCGCGGCGCCGGCTTCGCCCCACGCGCCCCAGTTGATCGTCGCGGCCGGGAGCCCCTGGGCGCGGCGCCAGGTGACCAGCGCGTCGGCGTAGGCGTTGGCGGTCGCGTACGCGGCCTGGCCGGGTGAGCCGAACAACGCGGCCGCCGACGAGTAGACCAGCCACCAGTCCAGGTCGTGGCCGAGCGTGGCCTCGTGCAGCCGCCAGGCGCCCGTCGCCTTCGGCCGCCACGCCGTCGTCAGCTGCTCGGGCGTTAGCGACACCGCCGCGCCGTCCGCGAGCACGCCCGCCGCGTGCAGGACACCGCGCAGCGGCACGCCTCCGCTGGTCGCGGCCTCGACGAGCCGGTCCGCGACCCCGGGTTCGGCGATGTCCCCTGCCACGACGACCGCGCCGGGGATGTCGGCCTCGCGCGCGGCTCGTCCAGACAGGACGATGCGGGTCGCGCCCCGCTCCGCCAGCCAGCGCGCCGCGACCAAGCCGAGCCCACCCAGCCCACCGGTGATCACATAGGCGCCGTCGCGCACTGCCGGCCCCTCGGCCGCGCCGAGCCGGGGCCGGGTCAGCTCCCGGGTGTGCCGGACGCCGCGGCGCCACGCGATCTCGTCGTCCGGGCCGTCCGCGCGCAGCTCGTCCGGCAGCCGGTCCAGCGACTCCGGGTCGACGTCGACCAGGCTCGCGTGCAGCTCGGGGTGCTCGAACGCGAGCACGCGGACCAGCGCGCGCAGGCACGCCAGGTCCGGACGGCCCGCCTCACCGGGATCGACCGCGGCGGCCGAGCCGGTCACCAGCCACAGCCGCGAGGGCGTCTCGGCGAGCTCGGCGACCACTCGCGTGACCTCGTGCACGAGCGCCGGGCCGTCCGCGTCCCGGGCGAACCACACCACACCGTCCGGGCGGGTCGCC
This sequence comes from Amycolatopsis ruanii, assembly GCF_003385175.1. Taxonomy (NCBI): domain Bacteria; kingdom Bacillati; phylum Actinomycetota; class Actinomycetes; order Pseudonocardiales; family Pseudonocardiaceae; genus Amycolatopsis; species Amycolatopsis ruanii. The sequence continues at coordinate 161,863 of NZ_PQHY01000002.1, read as the reverse complement.
AGCGCCGCACGCAGCGCTTCGCGGTTGCCGGGCGGGACCACGACCACGCGGTCGTCACCGAACCGCAGGCCCGGCTCACCGTGGTGCAGCAGCACCCAGGTGCGGTCCTCCTCGGCCGCGCCGGGCAGGTCGGTCCGCGTCCAGGTGGCCTCGAACAGCTTGCCGGACAACGGCACCGGTAGCGCGGCCCGCCGGAACCGGCGGGCGTGCACGTCGCGGAACTCCACCAGCACCGTGTCGTCGGCGGCGACGAGCTGGACCGTGCCGCGCAGGTCGTCGCCGGACAGCGAGCCGACGACCGCGTCCACCCGCGCGCCCGACCGCGGATCGCCCGCGACCGTGACCGCGCCGATCGACATCGGCAGGAACAACCCGTCCGCCTCGCGCAGCGCCGGACCGGTCGCGGCGGCCAGCGCGTGCAGGCAGGCGTCGGCCAGCGCCGGGTGCAGCACGTGCCCCGCGGGCTTCGGCATTCCGACGGCCGCCGACGCCCGCCCGGCCACCGCGGTGACGTCGCGGAGCAGCCGGAACGCCGGGCCGTAGCTCATACCCATCGCGTCCAGCGCGGCGTAGAGGTCGACCGGCTCGCCGTCGACGGCCCCCAGCGGCTCCAGCGGCACCGCCTCGCCTGCCCGGGCGGTCGCGTGGCACACCCAGCCGCCCGGTTTGGTGTGCACGCTGATCACGCCATCGGTCAGCGAGGTCGTGACCTCCTGCTCCGCGCCCAGCGGCAGGATCTGACGCAGCTCCACGTCGGTGACGCACGGCCCGGCCGCGGCCAGCGCCAGCTCCACGAACCCGGTCGCCGGGAAGATCGGCGTGCCGAACGCCGCGTGGTCGGCGAGCCAGGGGTGCCGGCCGGTGCCGATCTCGCCGCGCCACACGCGCTGGCTGCTGCCCGGCACCTCGGCGTGCGTGCCCAGGAACGGGTGCCCCGCCGTGCGCGCCGGGCGCCGTGCCCAGAACCGCTCGTGCCGCCACACCGTGCCGGGCAGGTCGGCGACCGGTTGTGCCGGCTCGCGAGCCGTCAGCACGGAGGGGTGACCGAGGACGTGCAGGCGGGCCAGGCTGGTCAGGAACGCGATCCGCTCGTCGGTCTTGCGGCTCGCGGTCGGCAACCCGGTCGCCCCGGCCTGCTCGACCGCCGCGAGGGCGACCGGATGCGGCGCGATCTCGACGAACGTGCCGTGCCCGTCCTCGACCGCCGCGGCGAGGTCCTGCGCGAACCGCACCGGCCGGCGCAGGTTCGCCGCCCAGTAGTCCACATCGAACAGTGGCTTGTCCCGGGGGTCGTCCAGGACGCTGGTGTAGCACGGAACCTCCGGGCTGCCCGGATCTACGGTGAGCCCCGCGCGGAACCGGTCGAGGATCGCGTCGACCGCGGGCGAGTGCCCGGCTCCGCTCACCGGCAGCAGCTTCGCGAACCGGCCCTGACCCTCCACATGCGACACCAGTGCGGCGACCGCGTCGGCGTCGCCGGTGACCGTGCACTGCGCCGCCGACGCGTACACCGCGACCTCGACCCCGGGAAATTCCGCGATCTCCGCGGCCGTCGCCTCGACCACCGCCATCGCGCCCGCACCGGCCGCGTCGATCTCGCCGAGCAGCCGGGCCCGGGTCGTCATCACGCGCAGACCGTCGGCGACGTCCAGCGCCCCGGCGACCACGGCGGCGGCCACCTCGCCCATCGACTGCCCGAGCACCGCCGCCGGGGTCACGCCGTGCGCGCGCCACAGCCCGGCGAGAGCGACCTGCATGCCGAACAACGCCAGCTGCGTCGCCGCCAGGTCCGGCGGTTCCCCGGTCAGCATGTCCCGCAGCGAGAGCCCGGCCTCGGCGCGGAACACCGCGTCGAGCCGGTCCACCTCGGCGGCGAACGCGGGCTCGGTGTCCAGCAGCCGCCGCCCCATGCCGGTCCACTGCGAGCCGTAACCGGAGAACACGAACACGGCCCCGTCGAGCCGGCCCTGCCCCGGCTCCACCTCGCGCAGCGCGGCCGCCAGCTCCGCACGCGAAGAGGCCACGACCGCGGCGCGCACCGGCAGGTGGTCGCGGTGGTGGGCCAGCGTCGAGGCCACCGCGCTCAGCGGCACGTCCGACGACTCGACCCAGCGCGCCAGCTCCGCGGCCAGCTCCCGCAGCCCGTCCGCGGACCGATCGGAGACGGCGAAGACGTGCGGGCCGTCGACGTCCGCGAACCTCGGGGTGGCGGGCCATTCCTCCAGCACGACGTGCGCGTTGGTGCCGCCGAACCCGAACGCCGAGACACCCGCCCTGGCCACGCCGGAGTACCGCGGCCACGCCGTTGGCTCCGTGACGACCCGCAGGCCGTCGAAGTCGATGTGCGGGTTCGGCTCCCGGTAGTGCAGGCTCGCCGGCACCCGGCGGCGGGACAACGCGAGCACGGTCTTGATGAAGCCGGTGATGCCGGCCGCGCCCTCCAGGTGACCCAGGTTGCTCTTCACCGAGCCGAGGAGCAGCGGCCGGTCCGCGTTCCGGCCCAGCACGCGCTTGAGCGCCCCGGCTTCGATCGGGTCGCCGAGCAGCGTGCCGGTGCCGTGCGCCTCCACGTAGTCCACCACGGACGGGTCCAGCCCAGCCACCGCGTAGGCGTCGCGCAGCAGTGCGGCCTGCGCCTCGGGGTTGGGCGCGGCGATGCCGTTCGACCGGCCGTCGGAGTTGACCGCGCTGCCGCGGATCACCGCCAGCACCCGGTCGCCGTCACGGCGGGCCGCGCGCAGCGGCTTCAGCACGACGACCCCGCAGCCCTCGCCGCGCGCGATCCCGTCCGCGGCCGCGTCGAACGGCTTGCACCGGCCGTCCGCAGCGAGCACCCCGGCCTCGGCGAAGTTCGCCGTGATCCCCGGCGACAGCAGCAGGTTCACGCCGCCGACCAGCGCGGCGCCGATCTCGCCGCGTTGCAGGCTCTGCACCGCCTGGTGCACGGCGACCAGCGACGACGAGCACGCGGTGTCGATCGTGAGGCTCGGGCCACGCAGGTCGAGCAGGTAGGACAGCCGGTTCGCGGCGATGCTCGCGGCGGCGCCGGTGCCCGACCACGCGTCGATCGCGGACACGTCGGTCATCGTGAGGTAGCCGTACTCGCTCGCCGACAGCCCGACGAACACGCCGGTCCGCGTGCCGCGCAGCGACGACGGCGGGATGCCCGCGTGCTCCAGCGCCTCCCACGCGACTTCGAGCAGCAACCGTTGCTGCGGGTCCATCGCCTCGGCCTCGCGCGGGGTGATGCCGAAGAAGGCGGCGTCGAAGCCCAGCGCGTCGTCGAGGAACCCGCCCCGGCGCGGCAGCGCGGCCAGCTCGGCGGCGGTCGCGAAGGATTCCCAGCGGCCTTCAGGCACCTCGCCGATCGCGTCGTCGCCGGATTCGAGGAATCGCCAGAACTCCTCCGGAGACGAGATGCCGCCCGGCAGGCGGCAACCGAGACCGACGACCGCGATCGGCTCGCCCGGCTCCGGAACCCACCGCGCCATCGACTCGCGTTCCACATCGGACAGTGCCGCGACGAGGTCGTTGATCGTCGGGTGTTCCCAGACCAGGGTCGCGGGCAGCGACCGGCCGAGCAGGCGCCCAAGGTCACCGGTCAACGTCATCGCGTCACGCGAGGACAACCCGGTCTCGTGCAGCGGTTTCGCCGGGTCGGCTTCGGCGGCGGGGATTCCGAGCGTGGTGGCCACCCGGTCCACCAGCCAGGCACGCAGGTCGGTCATGCCAGCCGCCGCGCGTCGAGCGAACCGTCCAGGTACCGCTGCCGGGTCAGGGCCCGGCTGATCTTGCCGCTCGACGTCCTGGGCACCTCGCCGGGTTCGGTGAACACCACCTCACGCAGCCGCAGGCCGTGCACCGCGGACACCTCGGACCGCAGCCACGCCGCCACCTCGTCGAAGTCCGCCTCGGCGTGGCGCGCTCGCTCCAGCACCACCACCGCGACCTCACCGTCCGCCCCGGGCACCGAGAAGGCGGCGGCCGAGTGCGGCCGGACCACCGGATGCGCCTCGACGGTCTGCTCGACGTCCTGCGGGTAGTGGTTGCGGCCGTCGACGATGATCAGGTCCTTCATCCGGCCGGTCAGGAACAGCTCGCCCGCGAAGATCACCCCGAGGTCCCCGGTCGCCAGCCAGTCGCCGGACTCGCCCGGCACCTGACGGCCGAAGGCCGCGTCCGGCCGGTTCCAGTAGCCCTGGCCGATGTTCGGGCCGCTGACCCAGATCTCGCCCACCGTCCCGTCCGGCACCGGAACGCCGCCCGCGTCCACGATCCGGATCCGCTGGCCGACCGGGCGGCCGCAGGACACCAGCGTGGTGGTGGCCCCGCCGGACGCGGGCGTCGCGGTCCCGGCCGCCAGCCGGTCCCGGTCGAACGTGACCTGCCGCGACGGCGACCCGGCGTCGGTCACCGACACCAGCACGGTCGCCTCGGCCAGGCCGTAGGACGCGCGGTGCACCTCGGGCCGCAGCCCGCACTCGGCGAAGGCGTCCTGGAACTTCGCGATCGTGGACGGCAGAACCGGCTCGCTGCCGTTGATCAGCGACACCACCCGGCTCAGCTCCAGGTAGCTCTTGTCCCGTTCGGACACCCGGGACGCGCTGTAGGCGTAGGCGAAGTTCGGTGCGGCGCTGATCGCGCCCGGGCTGGCCGACAGCGCACGCAGCCAGCGTTCCGGCCGCTCCAGGAAGGCCAGCGGATCCATCAGCACCGAGGTCAGGCCGCCGACCACCGGCGCGCCCACGCCGAGGATCAGGCCCATGTCGTGGAACAGCGGCAGCCAGCTCACCGTCGACGTGGTGCCACGCTCGCCGCCGTAGGCCCGCAGCGCCTGCCGCGCGTTGGTCACGACGTTGCGGTGCGTCAGCATCACGCCGGCCGGGCTGCGCGTGGACCCCGAGGTGTACTGCAGGTACGCCAGGTCGTCCGGGTCGGGTTCCGGCCACGCCCGGGTGCCGGGACCAGCCTCGATGGTGTCCACCACGACGATTTCCGGGTCGGTCACCAGGCCCTTCACGTCGTCGCGCTCGTCGTCGGTGGTCAGCACCAACGTGGGCGAGCAGTCGGCGAGCACCGCGGTGAGCCGGTCCCCGTGCCCGGGCAGCGACGGGGCGAACAACGGGACGGCGACCAGGCCGGCCCGGATCGCGCCGAGGAAGGCCACCACGTAGTCGACGGACTGGTTCACCAGGACGGCCGCGCGTTCGCCCGGTTCGGCCAGCCCGCGGGCGTGCTCGGCCACCGCGCTCACGCGGTCGTCGAGTTCGCGCCAGGTCAGCGAGATCGCGTGCCCGTCGGCGCTGGTGCGGTAGTCCAGGAACGTCACGGCGATCTCGTCACCCTGCACGCGGGACCAGTGTCCGAGCATGGTGGCGAACGAAGAATTCTCTGTCATCGAGTCCCTCGGGGAAATCCGTGCCCGAAAAATCCGTGCGGTGGAGGTTATTTTCGGGCTGAATGGGGTGTCAATCGGTGGTGACCGGCTTACTCACCGCGGGACGAGGATCCGGCGGACTCCGTTGTCACGGCGGGAAGAACTTTCCGCGCCGGGGCGCGGAACACCCACAAGGCGAGCACCGCGCCGGCGATTTCCAGGGCGGCCGCGACGACGAGCCCGGCCGTGTAACCAGTGGCGAGCGCGGGCCCGCCCAGCGCGCCTTCGCCGAGACGGGCGGCACGCACGGCGGTCAGCACCGCGCCGATCAACGCGACTCCCATCGCGCTGGACAGCTCCCGGGACGCGGTCAGCAGCCCCGAGGCCGTGCCCGCGTGCCGTTCTTCGATGATTTCCAGGGAATACGAGGTCAACGGTGTGGTCAGCGCCGAGCCCGCACCGATCAGGAGCAGACCGGGAATCCGCGGTGGCACCTCGGGGACGTGGTTGATCGCGGCCACCGCGAGCAGTCCCAGCGCCACCACCAGCAGCCCGGCGCAGACGGTCCGATGTGGACCGATCCGGGCCGTGATCGACGGCACGGCCGGGGTCACCGCCATGATGGCGACCGCGACCAGCACCAGCGGCAGCCCCGCCCCCACCGGGCTCAGGCCCAGCGAGTCCTGGTGCAGCAACGGCGTGAAGAAGAAGATCCCGGACACCCCGAGTCCCCACAGCAGTTGCACGGCCAGCGCACCGGTGAACACCCGCTCCCGCACCAGATCGCGCGGCACGAGCGGCTCCCGCGCGCGGCGTTCCCGGACGGCGAACCACGCGATCAGGGCCAGCCCGGCGAGCAGCGGCGCCGCCTCGGACAGCCGGGCGTCGTCGCCGAGGCCGACGAGCGCGGACGCGACCAGCACGAGCCCGGCCGTCACCAGCACCATCGCCGCGAGCGCCGGGCGCTTCGCGTCGCGCACCCGGCCGGTGCCCGCGGTCGCAGGCAGCAGCACGAGCATGACCAGCACGAACGGCAGGTTGCTGAAGAAGATCCAGCTCCAGCCCAGGTACTCGGACAGCAGCCCGCCCAGCGTCGGGCCGAGCGCCAGCGCCACCGCCAGGCACGCCGTCCACAGGGTCGCGCCGATGGCCCGCTGCCTGCTGTCCAGGTTGGTGCGCAGCAGGCTGAGCAGGGCGGGCACCAGGAACGCGGCGGCCAGGCCCTGCACCACGCGCGCGGCGATCAGCAGCGCACCGGTGGTCGCGAACCCGCCGGCGACCGCACCCAGCCCGAACGCGACGAGCCCGCCGCCCAGCGTCCCCCGCTGCCCCCACCGGTCCACCAGCGTCCCGGCGACCAGGAGCAGGCCGGCGAACGGGAGCATGTACCCGATGCTGACCCACTGGAGCGTCGCGAGGTCCAGCGAGAGGTCGTGCCCGATCGAGGGCACCCCGGCGGCGACGATCGTGTTGTCCAGGGTCGTCACGAACGCGCCGAGCGCGACGACCAGCAGCGTGCGGCCCGGGTTCACGGCCGCTCACCGCGCCGCGTCTTCGTCGTGGAAATCCTCTTCCAGCTGTTCCGGGCTGTAGTCGAGGTCGATCTGGTGCACCGGCATGCCGCGCGCGGCCTCGATCGCCTTGAGGCGGCGCATCGCGTGGTCGGCGGCGTACTCCATCACCCCGTCCAGCCGCAGGTCGAACGGGTCGCCGTCGAGCTTCTTCGTGGTCCACTCGATCTGCGCGATGGCGTGCGGCAGCAGCGCCTGCATCTCGTCCTGCACGACCTGCCAGTTCGCGTCGTCGGCGGCGACGTGGCGGCGGCAGGTGAAGGTGCCCCACGCCATGTGGCGCCGTTCGTCGTCGCCGATGCGGCGGATCAGCTCCTGCATCCCGGGCAGGATCCCGTGCGCCCGGCAGGCCCGGTTCCACACGAAATAGCCGGTCAGCGCGAGCACGCCCTCGACGACGTGGTTGTAGACCACCGAGGCACGGACCTGGTTGGCCGGGCTGGGGTCGTGGCGCAGCCGCTCCAGGGCGGCGGGCAACGCGTCGTAGAAGATGGCCCGGTAGCCGGGGTTGTCCTCGACGTGCTCGTGCAGGTTGCCGGTGACGCCGACGGCGTCCAGCCACAGCCGGAAGACCTGCGTGTGCTTGGCCTCCTCGAAGCAGAACTGGGTCAGGTACATCTCGTCGGCGAACCGGCCCTCGGCGGCCATCGCGGACAGGAACGGCTGGATGTCGTGCGTGACGGCCTCCTCGCCACCGGCGAACTGCGCGCACAGCATGGTCGCGGCGAACCGCTGCGCGTCCGACAGCGCCGCCCAGTCCCGCGCGTCCTGGCCGAAGTCGATGTCGGCGGGGTTCCAGAACTTCGCGTTGCCCTTGGCGAACAGGCGCAGCGGCAGGACGTCCCAGTTGAGGCCGCCCGCGCGCAACGCGGTGAACTCCTCGCGGATGGTGGTGGTCACAGCGTCCTCCCGGGGTGCACGGGTACGTCGAGCCAGGCCGGGTCGGCGGCGGTGGAGGCGAATCCGAGCCGTCCGCCGCCGGAGTTCCAGTCCAGGAACAACGGGTCCGTGGAGTCGATGACGAGCGCGAGGTGGTGTCCCGCGGCGACGGTGTAGGCGGTGGGGGTGAACACGAAGTCGACCGGCAGCGGCTGCCCCGGCGTCGCGGTTTTCCAGCTGTAGGGCAGGTAGCTGATCAGGCTGCCCAGGCCGAGCCGGTCGACGTCGTAGACGTAGGCGACCGCGGTGCCGGTCGCCGCGGGCGGGACCACCGTGAGGTGCGCGTGCATCGAGCCGCGGATTTCCACCGGCCGACCGGTGGGCGCCTGGCTCCACACCGCGCCGCTGTCCGGATCGACCTGGGGCAGGAAGATGTTCGGCGGGTTGCCGGTCAGCGCCTCCAGGCTGTAGGCCGCCAGCGGCAGCCCGCCGTCGGCGACCGTGTCCCGGTTGGCCGCGACGCCGTGGGTCCACGCGGCCGGCTGGTCCTGCAGGGTGTCCGCGCCCAGATACGTCCGGTGCGGCTCGCCGAGCACCTCGTCCCAAGTGGACCGGTACACCGGTGGCTGCATGCCGGGCCGGGCGCGGGTGACGACCGGTGGTTCGGTGGTGATCGAGGTGTCCGTGCCGGCCACGTGGGCGTCGAACCAGCGGTAGACCGAGGTCCAGGTGTCGCTGGGCAGGCCGAGCAGTCCGCCGGATTCGGTGGCGGCGTGGTCGCCGGGCAGGAACTCGGCGCGCTTCGGCCCGGTCAGGCGCTGGTAGAAGGCGGCCATCTGGCCCGGCGGGAACACGGTCTCGCTCCAGGTCTGGATGGCCAGCACCGCAGGGCGGTTCGCGTTGATCCGGTCCAGGTACGTCGCGGGCGAGCGGGGCCGGGCCCACTCGATCACCGCGGCGGAGTCGGCGTCGGAGATCCGCGGTTGCAGGTAGGTCCGCAGCATGACGTCGGTTTCCGCGCTGAGCGTGCCGTTGGCCTTGCCGGACAGGTAGAGCACCAGTCCGGCGAGCCCGTGCCGGGTGTCGTTCGTGCTCAGCGACGCGACCAGGTCCGCCCATCCGCTCAGCGAGGCCACCGCGCGGATCCGGGGGTCGAAGCCGGAGGCGATCAACGCGATCCCGGCGCCGTAGGACACCCCGCCCACACCGATGCGCGAGGGATCGGCGCCGGTGTTGCGCAGCGCCCAGTCGATGACGGTCGTGACGTCGCTGATGTCGTCCCGACCGGCCACCTCGACCTCACCGGTGGATTCGCCGAAACCCCTGGCGCCGTACGAAACCACCACGTAACCGCGGTTCGCGAGGTCGCGTGCCGGGATGATGTTCTGCGTCCGGCCACCACCCCACGCTCCGATGAGGACGGCCAGCGGGTGCGGTCCCGGTGACGACGGCTCCATCACCATCGCACCGAGCGCGACCCCGTCGGCCGCGTGGATGTCGAGGAACTCGGTGTCGAACCCCTCGGCCGCGGCGGGCACTCCGGGGAGCACGGCCCCCAGCAACGCGAGAACGACGGCGGTCACGCGGTGTTTCATGCGGCCGACGCTAACGATCAAAGCCTTGCCGCTCAACGGATCCGCCCGGCTTTGTCACGTGCGGCAGGAATCGGCGCGGCGGGATGCTCACACCGGCGCGAGGGCCACCAGTTCGCCGCGCCCAGCTTGACCATGACGGCGGGCACGAGCAGGCAGCGGATCACGATCGCGTCCAGCAGCACCGCGACGGTGAGCCCGACGCCGGCCTCACGCACCACCCGGCTGTCCACGAACGCGAACGCCGCGAACACCAGCGCCATGATCAGCGCGGCCGCGGTGATCGTCCGTCCGGTCGAGACGAGTCCCTCGACGATCGCGGCCCGCGTGTGCCCGGTGCGGCGCCACTCCTCCTGGATGCGGGAGATCAGGAAGACCTCGTAGTCCATCGACAGTCCGAACAGGCCGGCGAACAGGAACACCGGCAGGTACGGCTCGATCGGACCGCCGAACATCGCGACCACCACCCCGATCGTCGCGCCCGCGGTGAGCAGGTTCATCACCGCCGCCGTCAGCGGGATCAGCACGCTGCGGAACACCAGAGCCAGTACCAGCACCGAAATCGCCACGACGGCGGCCAGGAAGAGCGGCAACCGGCTGGTCACGGCGGCCGAGAAGTCGGCCTGCACGGCGACCGCGCCGCCGACGTGCCAGCCCGGGCCGGCGACCTCGCGCAGCCACCCCACCAGCTCGGCCGTCGCCGGATCGTCCGGTCCGGTGCGGGGTGTGACGGTGAGGACGGGTCCCGGCGCGACGCCCGCCCTGGTGGCGACGATCTCGCGGAGTGCTTCGGCGGCCGCCGGATCGGGCCGCTCGGGGACGAGGACGAGCTGGCCGTTCGCGCCCGGGCCGAACGCCTCGGTGAGCAGCGTGTCGGCGATCTTCGTCGGGCTGCCTGGTGGATCGTGCGCGGCGCCGGGCATGCCCACCCGCAGCCCCAGCGCGGGCGCCGCCAGCACCGCGATGACCAGCACCGCGGCGACGGCGTACGGCGCGGGCCGCCGCGTGACCGAGCGGGCCAGCCCGGCCCAGCCGCGGCCCGGCGCGGAATGCCTGGGCAGCGTGCGCATGCCGGTGAGCCGCAGCAGTGCCGGGAGCAGCGTGAGCGCCGCCAGCATCGTGAGGGCGACCGAGACGGCCGAAGTGATCGCGATACCGTCGAGGAACGCCATGCCGACGGTGAACATGCCGGCCAGCGAGACGCAGACCGTGACCCCGGCGAAGACCACGCTGCGACCCGAGGTGGCCGCGGCGCGTTCCAGCGCTTCCGCCGGTGGCAGTCCTTCACGCAGGCCCTGCCGGTAGCGGGTGAGCACGAACAGCGCGTAGTCGACGCCCACGCCGAGCCCGAGCAGCGCGGCGATCTCCGTGCTGATCTTCGGCACGGTCAGCACGTGCGACAGCAACACGACCACGGCCAGCGCGGAGCCGACCGACACCGCGGCGGTCACCACCGGCAGCACCACGCACGTGAGCGAACCGAACGTGATCAGCAGGACAACCGCCGCCGCGAGCAGGCCGATACCGGCGTTGCCGAGGTTGGGTGCGCCGACGGTCATCGCGGCGAGCTGGCCCGAGACGCCGACGGTGAGGTTGTCCGTTTGTGCGGTTTCGACGAGTTGGCGGGCCAGCTCGGGCCCGAGTTGTTCGGCGGGCGCGTCGAAGGTGACGGTGATGACCGCGGTCCGCCGGTCGCCCGACACGAGTGGCGGCGCGACCTGGACGACGTGGTCCACAGTGGACAGCCGGCGGATCAGCGTGTCCACCTGGTCCCTGGCCGCGTCGATCGTGCCGGGCGTGGTGACGACGACGCGTTCGGTGTCACCCGTGGGCAGCAGCTCCGCGGCTCTGGTGCTGTCCGCGGCGGGCAGCGCGACCGTGTCCCGGTACGCGGCGCCGGTGTGCTGCGCGGCGAGCACAAGACCGGCGAGGGCGAGCAGCCACAGGACGATCACCCAGGGCGCGTGCCGGAAGCACCGCGAAGCGAGTCCTGCCATCCACCTCCTCCCAACCTGGCCGGAGCGCCAACCTAACCGCGGGGTCCGCCCGGGAACAGGGGTGACGAGGTTTTTCGCTTGCCGGTGACACATTTTCCGCGGCGGGTGCGTCCAGCCGTGACAGTCTCGGCGGCGAGCGTTGCGCGGCCTGGGCGGATGTGCGTTGATTCCGGGCATGGCGACGACGGCCGGAAACAGTCAGGCAAGCCGACTGTGGTTCTCGCTGCCCGCCGAGCTGGCCCGGCGGTTCCGTCCGCACGCGGACCGGCTGGCGACGAAGATCCTCGACGAGATCCAGCACGCGGTGCCCGAGTACGCCAAGCCGCTGGAGGGGCAGTTCGGCGAGGTGATCGTGCGCGCGATCGAGCAGGCCGTGCTGAGCTGCCTGGACAGCATCGAGGACACGCGGTCCACACCGGACCGCTGGGGCAAGCTGTTCCACGAGGTCGGCAGGCGCGTCTACCACGACGGTGGGAGCCTGAACTCGTTGCAGGCGGCCTACCGCGCCGGTGGTCAGGCGGCGTGGCGGTACGTGTCGAGCTTCGGCCAGTCGATGCGGCTGCCGGTGCCGATGCTGTGCGTGAGCGCGGAGGCGATCTTCGCCTACGTGGACGAGATTTCGTCGTACTCCGTGGAGGGGTACACGCTGGCCCAGGCGCGCGCGACGGGCACGCTGGAACGGCGGCGGCGACGGCTGCTGGAGCTGATCCTCGCCACGCCGCCGTCGTCCCCCGCGGCGGTGGCGTCGATGGCGAAGGCCGCGCAGTGGGAGGTGCCCGAGTGGGTCACGGTGGTGGCGCTGGAACCGTTGGCGGAGGAGCAGTTCGCGCCCGCTGTCGGCGAGGACGTGTTGCTGGACCTGGAAGGCGCTTCGCCGTGCCTGCTCACGCCCGACCCGGCGCGTGACCTGGCGGAGATGCCCCACTGGCGGGCGGCGGTGGGCCCGCGGGTGCGGGTTTCGGACGCCGCGACGTCGCTGCACTGGGCGCGGCGGACGCTGGAACTGGTGCGGGCGGGGGTCATCCCGGCCGCGCCGGTGGTGCACAGCGCGGACCACCTGACGACGTTGTGGCTGCTGCAGGACCGGTTCCTGGTGGATGAGCTGTCAGCCCGGGTGCTGGCCCCGTTCGGCTCGCTGACGCCGAAGCAGCGACTGCGGCTGGCCGAGACGCTGCTGGCGTGGCTCAAGTGCAACGGAAGCACACTGGAAATCGCGCGGCTGCTGGACATCCACCCGCAGACGGTGCGGTACCGGGTGGCGCAGCTGACGGAGCTGTTCGGCGACCGGCTGGGCGACCCGGAGGAGCGGCTGAAGATGCAGATCGCGTTGGAGGCGCACCACCTGCTGGGCACGCGGCCGGAGTAGGTGGCCCTATCCGTCCAGCTGATCCAGCTCCTCACGGAGCAGCTCCCGCTGCCACGGCGTCAGTCGGCGCAACTGCAGGTCCAGCACTGCGCGTGCCTGCGGTTCGCTGACGTCGAGCACCCGTTCCACCGCCGCCTGCGCCGACTCCAGGTCCGCGGACGCCCAGAGCGCGTCCAGCAGCTCGCGGCGGTGGTCGTACGCCCTCAGCAGCCCGCGCAGCACCGTGGCGCGGGCATCCCGCGCTCGGCTCGCCCGCGCGCGAAACAGCGCGGTGCGCAGGAAGGACTTCCCGAACAGCGCCGAGTCCTCCGGCTGCTCCGCCATGACCCGCTGCTCCACCACGTCGAACTCCGCGAAGATGTCACGCAGCTCCACCGCCGAGTAGGCCAGACCGCCGCCGAGGCTGCCCTGCGCGTACACCTCGGAATCGGACATCGCGGACCCGCCGTCACCGAAGGCGACCAAGCCGAAGTGGCCTCCCGGCACCAGCGCGCGCCGCAGCAGCGCGACATAGCTCAGCCGCCGGTGCGGCGCCAGGTGGTGGAAGCACCCGGAGTCGTAGACCAGGTCGTAGCCACCCCGCAACGGCGTCTCGAACACGTTCCCGCAGTGGAACGTCACCGACGCGCCGGCCGGCGTGCGCTCGCGTGCCCACGCGATCGCTGTGGACGACATGTCGACCGCGTCCACCTCGAAGCCCTGCTCAGCCAGCCACCGCGCGTTCCGCCCCGGCCCGCAGCCGACGTCCAGCGCTCGCCCCGGCGAAATCAGCCCCTGCGAGACCCACGAGACCAGGTTCTCGTCCGGTTTGTCCACCGAGAACGGCACGTCCCGGTCCGCATAGAACCCGTCCCACCCGCCGGTGGAAATCCCCGGTGCCACCATCCCGTCCAGCAGGCGCAGCACGTCCTCGACCGAGCGGATCTCCCGGGCCACCGTCATGGCCCGACTCTGTCAGCGGCGCCCCCGCTTCGGCAAGGCCGCCACGCCCGCCTCCGCCACCTCGGTGTCCTGCTCGACCGAGCCCGCGCTGACCCCGATGGCCCCGACCACCTCCCGGCCCCGCACCAGCGGAATCCCACCACCGAAGATCACCAACCCGCCGTTGGTCACCTCGATCCCGGACAGCGGCGCGCCCGGCGCGGCGGCCTCCCCCAGCTGGGCCGTCGTCATCTTCAGCAGCGCCGCCGTCCGCGCCTTGCGGATCGCGATGTCGATGCTGCCCAGGATCGCGCCGTCCTGCCGGGCGAACGCGATCAGGTGCCCGCCGTCGTCGACGACGGCCACGTTCATCGGCTGCCCGATCTCCTCGGCCTTCGCCAGCGCGGCCTCGAGAACCGGCTGGGCATCGGCCAGTGCGAGACGTGGTGCCACGTTTCCTCCTTCACTTGAGCGGAATTCCGACGACCATGCGGGCCGCGTTGTGCCCGAGCACCCGCGCGCGCGACAGCGGCCCGGTCAGCGCGGGCGAACCGGCCGGGCGCTTGGCGTGGTGGACGCACACCTCGTCCGCCACCCCGATCCCCACATCCAAAGTGGACTGGCAAGCAGCCGCGTACGCCAGGACGAGCGCGTCCCCCGCGGACACTTCCTCCACCACCAGCGGCACCCCCTCCTCCTCCATCCCGGCGCGGATCTCCCGCAACCAGGGCGACGAAGCGTCCCGGCACCGCACCACCACCGCAGGACCGCGCATCAGCCCGCCGTCTCCAGCGACACGGCCAGCGCGTGGCTCGCGACCAGCCCGGTGGCCACCGCGTTGCGCGGCCCCTCGCTGCCGCGCACATTGCCCGTCCCGCACACGATTCCCATCCCCGCCACCGCTTCGGCGATCATGTCCGGAATCTCGAAGTCCAGCGCGGACCCGCCGAGCACCACGACGAACCCGATCTGCCGCAGGTTCCCGCCCGGCGCCACCTGCTCCAGCGCGCGCACCGCGTTCACCACGAACACCTTGTGCTTCGCCGCGCGCCGCACCTGCCGGATCTTCTCCAGGTTGTGCCGCGTCGGCACCGGCCGCATCCCGGACTCGGACAGCACGACCACCCGCGCGAACGCCTCCGCGGGCAACGGCTCGTCGAAGAACCGCGCGGTGCCGTCCTCCATCCGCACGTGGAAGAAGCTCTCGGCCTTGGCCAGCGGGTACTTCTTGATGTCCTCGGCCAGCTCGCGGTTGTCCAGGCCCAGCTCGGAGTCGATCAGCTTCGTCACCAGGTCCCCGGCCCCGGCCAGGTGCACCGACCGCACCACGCCGTCCCCGGCCACGGCCGCGTCGGTGGACCCGCCGCCGAGGTCGAGGATCGCGACCGGCCGCCCGGTGCCCGGTGTGGTCAGCGCGCCCAGCACCGCCATGTCGGCCTCGACGCCGCCGATCAGCACCTCTACCCCCAGCGCCTCCCGCAGCTTCTCGGCCAGCAACCGCATCGGTCCCCGGCTGGTGCGCACCATCGCGGCGAGCGCGACGGCGTTCTCCAGCGCGAACTCGCCGGCCAGCGCGCCGGTGACCTCCTGCGGCACGAACGTGTCCACGGCCAGGACGTCCTGGATCCGCACCGCCCCCACCGCGGTGCCGGTCAGCTCGGACATCGTGTCGCGGACGCGCGCGAGCATCCCGCCGACGTGGGTGCCGGGCTCGCCCGTCGCGTCGGTGAGCGGCCGGACCCGGCGCAGGGTCGCCATGATCTCGGCGGCCCCGGCGTCGATCGCCACGGACCGGTTGACCTGCTCACCGATCAGCGTCAGGCTGCCGGCCGGGATGCGGCGGCCCGTCACGTCCCCGCTGGGCGTCCGCACCACGACCGCCGACCGGTTGCCGACCAGCGCCCGCGCGACCGGCGCGATCATCCGCGTCTGCTCGGCGTCCAGGTCGAAGACGGTCGCGATCCCGTACGAATTGGACAGGGTCCGGATGGTCCGACCCGGCTCGGCGACCTCGACCGCGGCCGGCATCCCGAGCGGCACCTTCTCCACCAGCGTGACCTCGTCGACCACCGGGATCGGCCGCGACAACCGGTTCGCGATCAGCGTCGCGTCGTCAGCGTGCACGATCGCGCCGGTGACCTCGACCCCACGCGCGACGGCCGCGTCGATGCCCGCGGCCGCGTCCTCGAAGTCCACTCCGGACCCGACCACGCAGATCACCTTCGAGCCCGGCACGCACCCGTCGAGCGATCCGAACGCGACGGTCTCACCGACACCCAGGCCCACCCCGCCGGGAGTGTCCGGGTTGTGCCCGATCATCGTCGACTCGGTCACGATCGTCTCGGTGATCGTCTCCATCGCCAGGCCGCTGATCACCGGCGTGGCCTCGTTGACCAGCACCGCGCTCAGCTCACGCACCCCACGCCCGGCGGAGGACAACGCCCGCCGCACGACCTCGACCACTCCGGGCACGTTGTCGGTCGTGCCCTTCACCCCGGACGTCGGCGTCAGCGCGCCGGACAGGTAGGTCACGTGCCCGCCCGGCGCGATCTCCGCGACGCAGGCCTCCGTGGTCGAGTTCCCGATGTCGACGCCAACCACGAGCGTCATCGCGATCAGCCCGCGTCGGCCAGCTGGATCCGCACGTCCAGCTCGACGGGTCCGGCGCCGGGCACCACGAACTCGGTCTCCTTGATGTGCAACAGCGCGGCCTTGGCCTGCCAGCGCGGGCGGGCCATGAAGTCGTTGCGCGAGGGCACCGGTTCCGGCGACTCGCCCTTGGCGTAGCGGGCGGCGTTGCGGCCGACCTTGCGGAAGGTTTCCAGGTCCATCAGCGGCGCCTGCGGGAACAGCTCCAGATTGGACAGCCGCACCAGGTCCTTCTGGTGGATCATCGTGGTGCCGCGGGACAGCAGGCCGATCGCGATGCCCGATCCGGACAGCTTCGCCGCCGCGTGCGCGATCACCGCGAGGTCCGAGCCGCCGCGGAACCGGATCACCCGCGCGTGCACGCTCTGCTCCTCGATGCCGGCGAGCAGCTCGCGCAGCACCTCGGCGTGCGGGATGTCCACGATGGTCTTGGTGAAGAAGTCCCCGAAGGCGGGCGACAACCCGATGACCACCTCGTCACTGCGCGTGCCCGGCCCGGCCGGCCCGCGCTCGTCGAGGGTGAGCGTGCGCCGGCTGCCCACACTGGTGTCCGTCATGGCACTCCTCCTCAGACGACTTCCTGCTCGGGGTTCTGGGCGCTCACCACGTGCCGGAGCCGTTTCATCTCTTCCCAGCGCGCTCCGGTGGGCCGGTAACCGCTGCCCGGGCCGGCGTAGTCGTTGACGTCGTTGATCGCGGACAGCGTCTCCAGCTCGGGCGTCAGGATCGCCGACGTGTGCAGCAGGTCCCCGGACACCCGCTGCCGCAACACGGCCAGCAGCGACTCGGCCATGTCGGTGAACCCGGCGCCGTCCAGGGCCTTGACGATGTCCACGCCGGTCACGCCGCGGTCCATCACCGACTGGGCCGCCTTGAGGTCCTCCAGCACGTCCCGCAGCGGCAGGTCCTTGCTGCCGTGCGCGTAGGTGACCGCCTCGACCTCCTTGTCGGTGATCGGCGGCAGGTCCAGCTGCGCGAACACGCCCTGCAGGGCACGCGCGGCCCGGTTGCGGGCGGCCAGGATCTCCGCCTCGGGCACGTGCCGCAGGCCGCCATCGACCTGGAGGTCGCGCTGCAGCACGTTCCAGTCGTCGTAGTCCTCGGCGTCCACATTGGATCCGGCGAACATGTTGTCGTAGTTGGGGGTCGAGGAGTAGCCCGAGCAGACGAAGTCGGTGCCGGGCAGCAGCTGCGGCAGCAGCCGGGCGACCCGGCGCATGTCCGAGTGCGAGAACGACTGGTCGTTGCCGGAGGCGCACTCCAGGTCGACCATGCTCGCGATCAGGTTCTCCGCGAGCACCGCGCGGATCCCGGCCGGCACCGCGCCGGGCACGCCGATGCAGCTGATCGACCCGTTCTGCAGGCCCTGCACCCCGGCGCCCTTGGTCACCAGGATGCAGCGGATCTCCAGGTACAGCATGGACTTGCCCTCGGCGTTGCCCATCTGCACCTCCGACCCGGTGCCCGAGGTGAACCGCATCTTGATGCCGCGCGAGGCGTAGGCCGAGGCGAGGAACGCCTTGGACCACGGGGTGTCGTCGCCGTCGCAGAACACCGGTTCGGTGCCGTACACCGAGATCGTCTCGGCGTAGGCGGTGATCCCGCGCATGCCCAGCTCCAGCTCGGTGGCCTCTTCGAGCGCGCACTGGGTCAGCACGCCGGGCGTCCCGGCCTGGGCGCCGACCTGCAGCGCGATCGCCACGAGCGGCGCGTACCGGACGACGCCGAGCGTGGTCTCCAGCTCGCGGAACCCGCGCAGCGAAGCCTCGGCGGCGTCGGCCGCGACCTGCACCGGGTTGTCCCGCGCGCTAGTCGCGTGGGCTTGGTTCGCCGGGGTGCGGCGGGCGCGCATCTTCTGCAGCGCCATCATCATCTCGACCACGTTCATGGTCTTGACGACCTCGAGCAGCTTCGCCGGGGTGAGCCCGCGGGTCAGCGCGAGCACGTCCTGCCGGGTGGCGCGCGGGTCGACCAGCAGGTGCGCGATCTCCACCGCGGGCACGGCCATCGCCTGCTCAGTGACCTCGGCGTCGATCGCGTGGTCGGCGATGAACTGGTCGAGGAAGTCGAACTCGGCCCGCGGCTTGCCGTCCATCTCGACGATCACGCCGTTCTCGACGCGGACGCCGGGCTCCGGGTCGTACGGGCTGTCCATCGCGACCATGCCGACCTCGGGCCACTCCTCGACGAACCCGTCGAGGTTGACCGGCCGCTGCTCCAGTGCCTCGGTCCGCTTGGACCGCCGTGCGCCCGTCATCGGCCGTCCTCCCGTGCCAGGATGTCGCGGCGTTCGTACACGTCGGCGGCTTCGCGGACGAGCTGCGCGCACAGCGTCGCCGAGTAGGTGGTTTCCAGCTCGTCGGCGATCGCGGCCAGCTGTTCCTTGGTGGAGGCGCGCGGCCGGAGCGAGTTGTAGATCGACAGCACCAGCTCGTAGGGCAGCGCGGTCAGCTCCGCCGCGCGGCGGAAGTTCTGCGCGAGCTGCGGGCGGCCGACGCGCTCGGCGATCTGGGCCTGCAGGCGCAGGGTCTCCGGCGCGATGCGCAGGTCCTCCGGCGCGACCTCACCGGCCAGCACGGCCGCCATGGTGAGCTCGTCGAGGCGTTTTCCGGTCGGGGTCTTCAGCAGTTCGGGGCGCCGCGCCGCGAGCGGGTAGTCCCGGCCCGGGTCGAGGTCCACCTGGCTCGGAGTAGTCACGGGCCGGACCGTAAGCGGCGTCACGTTGCATCAACGTTGCACGTCAGCGGAGGGACCAACCCCAGGAGACGCGTTGGCCACCCGCGCGGCGTGCTCCCCACTCGTCTCGGCGAATCGACCCGGTCCCGGCACCGAGTTCGCCGCCCCGGGTGCCGTGTGGCGATTCCGGGCAGCGAGTCGGCACCTCCCGCGCGGCGAGTTGCCGCTCCCGGCGGCGAGCTGGCCCCTCCCGGCGCCGCGTTCGCCCCTCCCGCTGGCGTGTTGGCCGCCTCGCGCGGCGTGCTCCCACTCGTCCCCGGTCCCGGCGACGCGTCGGCCCCCTCGCAGCGGCGCGTCGGCCACTCCCAGCGACGAGTCCGCCGCCCCGGCGACGCGTTCGCCGCCCCCGGCGCGTTCCCAAACCCCCTCGGCGACCGCGCCGAGCCACGGCGGCTGGGGCAGCGGCGCAACGTCGGTGCAACCCGCGTCTTCGCATCGTGTGCGGCACCCGACTGCGTCAAGGAGGACCCAGTGACCGATGTGGCACCCCTGCGCCGACCCTCCGCCCTGAACCGGCTGACCGGTGGCCGCGGCGATCTGCTCGCCGAGTTCTTCGGCACGTTCCTGCTCATCGGGCTCGGCGACGCGTGCGTCGCGATGGCCGTGGCCGGCCTGCCCGGCTCCGGCCGCACCGCCGGGGCCACCACGATCTTCCAGGGCACCGGCGACTGGCTGCTCATCGTGTGGGGCTGGGCGTTCGCCGTGGCCTTCGCGGTGTACGTCGCGGGCGGGGTCAGCGGCGCGCACCTCAACCCGGCGGTGACGCTCGCGATGGCCGTGCGCCGCCGGTTCCCGTGGCGCAAGGTGCCCGGCTACTGCGGCGCGCAGCTGGCCGGCGCGTTCACCGGCGCCGCGCTCGTGTACGCCGTTTACCACCCGGCGATCAGCGCGTTCGACGCCGCGGCCGGGACGCCGAAGAGCGAAGCCACGTTCTCGATCTTCGCGACCGTCCCGGCGCCCTACTTCTCGAACTGGTTCGGTCCGCTGCTCGACCAGGTCGTGGGCACCGCCGTGCTGCTGGTCGTGGTGCTCGCCCTGATCGACGCGCGCAACAAGGCAATCTCCCCCAAGATGGGCCCGCTGCTGATCGGGTTCACGGTGGCCGCGATCGGGCTGTCCTACGGCGCGAACGCCGGGTATGCGATCAACCCGGCGCGCGACTTCGGGCCGCGGCTGTTCGCGTTCTTCGCCGGCTGGGGCGACACCGCGATGACCGGCTACCTGTGGGTGCCGATCGCCGGCCCGCTGGTCGGCGCCGTTGTCGGGGCCGTGCTGTACGACTTCTTCATCGGCGACGTGCTGCACGCGCGGCAGGTGGCCGAGGAGAAGTTCGTGAGCTAGTCCTCGCCGAGGAGCCACTCCAGGCGGGCCGTCGCGACGGCCCGCCTGGGGTCGGCCGCCGGAAGCCGCCGGGTCAGGTGCTCGAACACCTCGACGTCGTCCCGGCCGGTCTCGCTCTGCGCGAACGCCCACAGCACGTCCGGGCCGGGGTGCCCGAGCACCGCGGCGCGCACGGCGGCCACCAGCTGCTCCCGCTCGGCGCGGATGGCCGGCGCGTCCGACCGGTTCAGCAGCGGCGCCGGGCAGGCCGCCACCGCCGCCGCCACGTCACCGCTGTTCAACGCCGCGCGCACGCGCAGGAAATCGGCGTCGACCTCGGCGCGCAGCTGGTACGGCTTGGCCCGCATCGCGTCGCCGCCGAGCTGGCCGCGCAGCCGGTGGATCTCCGCCCGCACGGTCGTCGGGTTGCCGTCGTCGCCGTAGAGCTGGAACGCCAGCTGCTCGGCGGTCAGCCCGGACGGGTGCAGCGCGAGCAGGGCCAGGATCTCCGCGCGCCGCAGGGTGAGCGGCAGCTCGCGGCCGTTGATCACGGCGGCCGGGTTGTCACCCAGGAAGGACAGCTCCAGCGTCGGCCGCCGCGTGGCCGTCGTCGACCGGACCCGCAGCAGGTAGCCCTCCGGCAGCGGCTCGACGTGCGCCTCCCGGCCGTCGTCGAGCAGCACCCGGTCGGCGTCCACCGCGACCCGCTTCGGCAGGCGCCCGAGCCGGTCGGCGGCGATCACCCGCCCGGTCGGGGTGAGCAGCGCGCCCGGCTCGCCACGCAGCCGCGCGAGGTGCGGCATGTTTTTCGTCAGCAGCTGGCCGTCCAGCCACTCCATCCGCCGCCGCAGGTGGCTCTCCGCGAGCTGCGCGGTGGCGTTGACCAGCGAAATCGTCGCCGGGTGCAGCGTGTCGAGCAGGCCGCTGACGTCGATCGCGCCGAGCAGGTCGCCGGTGTCCGGGTCGTGGATCGGGGCCGCCGCGCAGGTCCAGCCGTGGTAGGTCCGCACCAGGTGCTCGGCCGAGTAGATCTGCACCGGGGCGTCCAGCGCGAGCGCGGTGCCCATCGCGTTGGTGCCGATCGCCCGTTCCGACCAGCCGGTCCCCTCGCACAGCCCGACCGGGTCCGCCTGGCTGCACAGGCTCGCCGGGCCCTCGCGCCACAGGATCGTGCCGTCGGCGTCGGTGACGATCATGACGTGGCGGGACTCGTCGGCGATGCTGCCCAGCAGTTCGCGCAGGGTCGGCAGAACGGCGTGCAACGGGTGGGCGTCGCGGACGTCGGCCACCTCGTCGGGTGCGTAGACGATCGGCGGCCGGAAGTCGTCCGGATCGATGTGCGCGGCGAGTGACCGCTGCCAGGATTCGTGAATCACCGGACGGGGTGACACGGGCGCGCGGGAACCACTCAGGGTTGCTTCGCGAACCTGTTGCAGCACTTCGAACTGCGCCATCGGATCCGACGCCAGGTGCAGCGCCGTGGGGGCGGTGTTCACGGTTTCGGCGTCCATTCAGCACTCCGGCGGCGTCGGCGGGACTGGCCCCAGCAGCATGCCGGGCGGATCGCGGATTCGGCAACCGTTGCAACGACGCTGCAACGTCGCCTTCCCTAGCTTGGCGCCCGGTGCGCCGAAGCCGTTCGCACCGAACACCCGATCCAGGAGGCAGGCTCATGACGAAGTACGCCGCGCCGGGCGAAACCGGCAGCGTCGTCGCGTTCGAACCGCGGTATGACCACTTCATCGGCGGCGAGTACGTCCCGCCGGCCAAGGGCGAGTACTTCGAGAACCCGACACCGGTCACCGGCAAGACCTTCACCGAGGTCGCGCGCGGCACCGCCGAGGACGTCGACCGCGCGGTCGCCGCGGCCACCGGCGCCGCCGTCGCGTGGGGCCGCACCTCCCCCGCCGAGCGCGCCGCCGTGCTGCTCAAGATCGCCGACCGGATGGAGGCCAACCTCGAGAAGCTCGCGGTCGCCGAGTCCTGGGAGAACGGCAAGCCGGTCCGCGAGACCCTGGCCGCCGACATCCCGCTGGCCATCGACCACTTCCGCTACTTCGCCGGCGCCATCCGCGCCCAGGAGGGCGGTATCTCGCAGATCGACGCGGACACCGTGGCCTACCACTTCCACGAGCCGCTCGGCGTGGTCGGCCAGATCATCCCGTGGAACTTCCCGATCCTGATGGCGACCTGGAAGCTCGCGCCCGCGCTGGCCGCGGGCAACTGCGTGGTCCTCAAGCCGGCCGAGCAGACCCCGGCCTCGATCCACGTGCTGCTGAGCCTGATCGCGGACGTGGTCCCGGCCGGCGTGATCAACGTCGTCAACGGGTTCGGCGTCGAGGCGGGCAAGCCGCTGGCCCAGCACAAGGGCATCCGCAAGGTCGCCTTCACCGGGGAGACCACCACCGGCCGGCTGATCATGCAGTACGCCAGCGAGAACATCATCCCGGTCACCTTGGAGCTGGGCGGCAAGAGCCCGAACATCTTCTTCGCCGACGTCGCGGCCGAACAGGACGCGTTCTACGACAAGGCGCAGGAGGGCTTCGCGATGTTCGCCCTCAACCAGGGCGAGGTCTGCACCTGCCCGTCGCGGGCGCTGATCCAGTCGTCCATCTACGACCGGTTCGTTTCGGACGGCGTCGCCCGGGTGGAGAAGATCAAGCAGGGCCACCCGCTGGACACCGACACGATGATCGGCGCGCAGGCGTCCAACGACCAGTTCGAGAAGATCCTGTCCTACATCGACATCGGCAAGCAGGAGGGCGCGCAGGTCCTCACCGGCGGCGGCAAGGCCGACCTCGGCGGCGAGCTGTCCGGCGGCTACTACATCCAGCCGACGGTCTTCGCCGGGGACAACAAGATGCGGATCTTCCAGGAGGAGATCTTCGGCCCGGTCGTGTCGGTGACGAAGTTCGACGACTACGACGACGCCATCAAGATCGCCAACGACACGCTGTACGGGCTGGGCGCCGGTGTCTGGTCGCGTGACGGGAACACCGCGTTCCGCGCCGGCCGGGAGATCCAGGCCGGTCGCGTGTGGACGAACTGCTACCACGCCTACCCGGCGCACGCGGCGTTCGGTGGTTACAAGCAGTCCGGCATCGGGCGCGAGACGCACAAGATGATGCTCGACCACTACCAGCAGACGAAGAACCTGCTGGTGTCGTACTCGCCGGACGCGCAGGGATTCTTCTGATCATGAGCCGGGTGGATCTCACCGACGCCGCCGCCGACCTGCTGCGGCGGCTGGCCGGACGGCACGGTCCGCTGATGTTCCACCAGTCCGGTGGGTGTTGCGACGGCAGCGCACCGATGTGCTACCCGGCCGGGGAGTTCCGCACCGGTGGGTCCGACGTGCACCTCGGCGATCTCACGGTCGCCGGCGTGCCGGATCCGATCCCGGTGTGGATGTCGGCCGCCCAGTTCGAGTACTGGAAGCACACGCACCTGACCATCGACGTGGTGCCCGGCCGGGGCAGCGGGTTCTCGCTGGAGGCCCCGGAGGGTGTGCGGTTCCTGATCCGGTCGCGGTTGCTGACCGACGAAGAGTTGTCTCGATTGGACTGAAAGGACGGGCATGGGCGGGTACGCCGGCGTCTACGAGGAGAGTCTGCGTGATCCGGAGGGCTTCTGGCTGGCGGCCGCTTCGGCGATCAGCTGGTCACGGCAGCCGGGTCGCGCACTGGACGCCGCGCGCCCGCCCTGGTACCGGTGGTTCCCCGACGGCAGGCTCAACACCTGCTACAACGCGCTGGACCGGCACGTCCGGGCCGGGCACGGCGACCGGGACGGGTTGATCTACGACTCGCCGGTGACCGGTTCTTCCGCGCGGTACACGTATTCCGAGTTGCTGGACGAGGCGTCGCGGTTCGCCGGTGCGCTGCGCGGGCTCGGTGTCCGGCGCGGCGACCGGGTGGTGATCTACCTGCCGATGATCCCGCAGGCGGTGATCGCGATGCTGGCGTGCGCGCGGCTGGGCGCGGTGCACTCGGTGGTGTTCGGCGGGTTCGCGCCGAAGGAGCTGGCGGTGCGGATCGCCGACGCGCGACCGAAGGTCGTGGTCTGCGGATCGTGCGGCATCGAGCCGACGCGGGTGATCGAGTACAAGCCCATTGTGGACGAAGCGGTGGCGTTGTCCGGTGAATCGCCCGAGGTGGTGGTGTTCCAGCGGGAGCACGTGCGGGCGACGCTCCGGCCGGGCGAGCACGACTGGAACGCGTTGGTGGAGTCGGCGTCTCCAGTGTCCTGTGTGGAGGTTGCGGCGACGGACCCGTTGTACGTGCTGTACACGTCGGGGACGACGGGCAAGCCGAAGGGTGTGGTGCGGGACAACGGTGGTCACGCGGTCGCGCTGGCGTGGTCGATGGCGAACATCTACGACATCGGGCCGGGGGACGTGTGGTGGACCGCGTCCGACGTCGGGTGGGTCGTCGGGCACTCCTACATCGTGTACGGACCGCTGCTGGCGGGCGCGACGACCGTGCTGTACGAGGGGAAGCCGGTCGGCACGCCCGATGCCGGGGCGTTCTGGCGGGTGATCTCGCAGTACGGGGTGAAGGCGCTGTTCACGGCGCCGACGGCGATGCGGGCGATCAAGAAGGTGGACCCGTCGGGCTCGTTGCTGCGTGCGATGCCTTCGTTGCGGACGCTGTTCCTGGCCGGCGAGCGGCTGGATCCGGAGACGTACCAGTGGGCTTCTTCGGCTTTGGACGTGCCGGTGGTGGATCACTGGTGGCAGACCGAAACGGGGTGGGCGATCGCGGCCAGCCCGCGTGGCCTGGAGCCGCTGCCGTTGAAGCCGGGTTCGCCGAGCGTGCCGATGCCGGGGTACGACGTGCGGATCCTGTCGGAGTCCGGCGAGGAGGTGCCGCGTGGGTCGGAGGGCGCGGTGTGCGTCCGGTTGCCGCTGCCGCCGGGCACGCTGCTGGGCCTGTGGAACGACGACGAGCGGTACCTCTCGTCATACCTGTCCCGCTATCCCGGCTACTACCTGACCGGCGACGGTGGATATGTCGACGAGGACGGCTACCTGTTCGTGATGGGCCGGACGGACGACGTGATCAACGTGGCCGGCCACCGCCTGTCGACGGGTGCGATGGAGGCGGTGCTGGCGGCGCATCCCGCGGTGGCGGAGTGCGCGGTGGTCGGGGTGGCGGATTCGTTGAAGCGCCAGTTGCCGCGGGGTTTCGTGGTGCTGAAGGCGGGCGCGTCCGCGGAGGGCCTGGAGGAGGAACTGGTAGCCGCCGTCCGCCGCGACATCGGTGCCGTAGCAGCCTTCCGCTCCGTGACGATCGTCGACGCGCTACCGAAGACGAGGTCGGGAAAGATCCTGCGCAAGTCGATCCGGGGCATCGTGGAAGGCCGCTCGGAACCAATCCCGTCGACGATCGAGGACCCAGCGGTGCTGGAAAAGCTACGCGAGCTGCTTTCAGGGGCGTAGGGATTCGCCGGATCCTCGATGCCCCAGGCGAAGTTCCACGTCCACCCGCGTCCCGTCCCGCAGCACGGCACGCGTCAGGACGCCGTCGCGCTGCCGGAGCAGCTGGGTGATCGCGTCATCCCGCGGCTTCTTGCGGACACTCTTGCCAAGCCGCCGTGCGCGATGCCGGATCCGCTGGGTTGCCCCGGCCTCGGCCAGATGTTCCAGGAGGTCGATCAGCCCCGCGACCCCACACCAGCGCGAGCCTGAGCAGCCGGTCCCAGGGCGGCGGAGTGGGCGCCCCCGCGGTCAGCCGCGCGACGTCGGAACAGCGCTGTTCGAGGACAGGGAGCAGGTCTCATACTGATCACGTGAGGCTGCGGACCCACATCGCCAACTCGCCGGAGGTGTCCGACCACCGGTTGGCCCCCTACCGCGAGCGCGTCGCGCGGCTGCTCGACTCGGACGGCCACCCGGCGGGCTACCTGATGTTGGTCGCGGACGTCTGGTACGAGGCCCTCGGCCCGTGGTGGCGCCGCCGGTGGTCCGCGGGCCAGGAGCGGCTCAACTGGTGGGCAGAGGTGCTCACCGACGGCGAGTGGACCTGGAGCGACGGCGGCTGGCTCGACATCGAGGAGGCGGTGGCCGAGCTGTCCTCCGGCACCTTCGACTTCTACGGCCGCGAACTCACGATCGCCTGGCTGGACGGCGAGGAGGCCGCCGAGGTGCGAAACCGGATCTTCGGCCGCTGAGCGCGCCGCCACTCCACCTCAGGCCGACTCGTCGCGCACGAGCCGGCGAAGCCGCCTGACCTCGGCGATGAGCCGTGGCACGTCGGTTCTGGCCGCAGCGATGAAGCGGGCGTTCTCGTCCCACCGCTCGTCGGCACCGCACACGTACCGCGGGTGCTGGACCAACGTGGCGGCGATGACCGTCCCGGGGTCGAAGTTCGCCCGGTCGCCGACATGCTCCTCGTCAGGGATCGTGCTGATCGCCACGAGGTTCATCGCCCAGTCGTCGTCGAGGAGGTGGAAGTACCAAGGCCCCGGAGTGGTCGCGTTGATCCGGGCTTCGATCGAGCTCAACTCGTGGTCGCTCAACGATCCGGATTCATCCGCCATCGCCACGGGAACATCCTCCCTCGGACCCCGACGCGCAAGGCGCAATGCAGCCGAGGCGACCTGAAGACGCCGGGTGCGGTCCAAGCGCGATGTCGTTACCCGAGAACACCACTTCCTGTGAGTCCCCGGGACCGGGGGGCCGACGATCCTCAGCCCCAGCCCGCTGACCTGCGGTTCAGTGCCCCCGACGGGGTTCGAACCCGCACTGAATCGATTTTAAGTCGACTGCCTCTGCCGGTTGGGCTACGGGGGCACCGTCAGCCTAAGCGAACGGTGCCCGCGACCCCAGCGCAGGTCAGCACATCCCGGCCCGCACCGCAGGTCAGGACTTCGAAGCCCGCGCGAACTCTTCCTTCGGGTTGTTGATCTGCCCCAGCGACACGACCTCACGCCGGAACAGGCCGCCCAGCATCCAGTCCAGCAGGATGCGCACCTTGCGGTTGAACGTGGGCATCGCCTTGAGGTGGTAGCCCCGGTGGAACAGCCAGGCCGGGAAGCCCTTGATCTTCAGGTTCAGCGCGTCCGCCACACCCTTGTGCAGGCCCAGCCCGGCCACCGCACCGAGGTTCTTGTGGAAGTAGTCCGTCGGCTGGCCGCCGCGCAGCACCTTGATGATGTTCTTCGCCAGGTGCCGCGCCTGCCGGACCGCGTGCTGCGCGTTCGGCGGGCAGGTGGCCGTCGGGTCGGACTCGGTGCGCGACAGGTCCGGCACGGCCGCGTTGTCACCCGCGGTCCACACGTCCGGGTGGCCGACGACCTGCAGCGCGGCGGTCGCCTCGACGCGGCCGCGCTTGTCGATCGGCAGGTCCGAGTTGGCCAGCACCGGGTTGGCCTTCACACCCGCGGTCCAGATGATCGTGTCGCTGTCGAACTCGGTGCCGTCGGACAGCACGACGTGCCCGTTCTCGAACGACTTCGCCGCGGTCGACAGGTAGACCTCGATGCCGCGCTTCTCCAGCTGCTCGACCGTCCACACGCCGAGGGTCTCACGGACCTCGGGCAGGATCCGGCCGGCGGCCTCGACCAGCACCCAGCGGATGTCCTCCGGCTGGATGTTCTCGTAGTACCGCGTCGCGAACCGGGTCATGTCCTCGAGCTCGGCCAGCGCCTCGATGCCCGCGAACCCGCCGCCGACGACGGTGAAGGTGAGCAGGCGCTTGCGCAGCTCCGGATCCAGCGTGCTGGCCGCCTCGTCGAGCTTGGTCAGCACGTGGTTGCGCAGGTAGATGGCCTCACCGATGGTCTTGATGCCGATGCCCTCTTCGGCCAGGCCGGGGATCGGCAGCAGCCGGGCGACGGCGCCGAGCGCGACCACGAGCACGTCGTAGTTCAGCTGCTCGATGTGCCCGTCGGCGGCCTCGACCGTGACGGTCTTGCGCTCGTGCTCGATCTTGTTGACCCGCGCCGTGAGCACGTGGCAACGCTTGAGCACTCGCCGCAGCGGCACCACGACGTGGCGCGGTTCGATGGCCCCAGCCGCCGCTTCCGGCAGGAACGGCTGATAGGTCATGTGCGGCTGAGGGTCGACGATCGTCACGGAGGCTTCGTTGGCGCGGAGCTTCTTCTGGAGTCCCAACGCGGTGTAGAGCCCGACGTAACCGCCACCCAGAATGAGGATCCGAGTCGGTTCCGACTTCGCTGCGGCCATAGACACATCTTCCCACTCCCACAAGCCGGGCGCGCGTAGACCCTCCCCACCTGTGACCAGGGTCGCGGACCAGCGCGAAACGATTCAGAGGAGCCCGGCCACCGCGCCCGCACGGCCCAGCACGTCCCGCAACTTGGCCGGGGTGAGGCGTCCGGTGAAAGTGTTCTGCTGCGAGACGTGAAATGACCCAAAAAGGTGAAGATCAGGGGTCCCCGGCAGGACGAAGTGAGCGCCGTGGCCGAACTTGGGCGCCGGTTTCGGCACCGTCCAGGTCTGCGCGAGCACCGGCAGCAGCGCCTGCCAGCCGAACGCGCCGAGCACGACGACCGCGCGGAGTGTCGGAAGTAACAGCTCGAACTCCCGCACCAGCCAGGGACGGCAGTTGTCCCGCTCCGACGGCAGCGGCTTGTTGGCCGGCGGGGCGCACTTGACCGGCGCGGTGATCCGCACGCCCTTGAGTTCCAGGCCGTCGCCGATGTGGGTCGAGGTCGGCTGGGAAGCCAGGCCCAGGTCGTAAAGCGCCTGGTAGAGGAAGTCGCCGGAGCGGTCACCGGTGAACATGCGGCCGGTGCGGTTGGCGCCGTGGGCGGCGGGCGCGAGCCCGACGATGGCCAGCGACGCGTCCGCCGGCCCGAACCCGGGCACCGGCCGTCCCCAGTACGTCCAGTCGGCGAAGGCGGCCCGTTTGGTCGCGGCGACCTCCTCGCGCCAGGCCACCAGGCGCGGGCAGCGGCGGCACCCGGTGACCGCCGTGTCCAGTTCGGCCAGGGTGTGGAGCTTTCGTCGGGTCACATCGTCAGTGTGCTCCGCTAGGTTGGCGATCATGCCGGAAACCCCCGAAGAGGAGACGAAGACCGAGGCCGCGCCCGAACCGAGCGACGACCTCGTCACCACCCAGCACACGCTCACCGTCAAGCGGCGCAAACTGTCCTACACCGCGCAGACCGGACGAATCGTGCTGCGCAAGGAAGTGCACACCGACGGCAAGTTCGACGGGCACGCCGCCAAGGCCGAGGTGTTCCTCACCTCCTACACGCTCGACGGCGCGGAGCCGGGTTCGCGGCCGGTGACGTTCGCCTTCAACGGCGGCCCGGGCTCGGCGAGCGTGTGGCTGCACATGGGCGTGCTGGGGCCGCGCCGGGTGGTCTCCGGCGACGTCGACTCGCCCGAGCCGCCGCCGTACCGGGTGGCCGACAACCCGGAGACGCTGCTGGTGCACAGCGACCTGGTGTTCATCGACCCGGTGTCCACCGGCTACTCGCGGCCGAAGAAGGGCGAGAGCGCCAAGGACTTCCACGGGTTCACCGCGGACGTGGAAGCGGTCGCGGAGGTCATCCGGCTGTGGACGTCGCGCAACGGGCGGTGGCTGTCGCCGAAGTACCTGGCCGGCGAGTCGTACGGCACGCTGCGCGCGGCGGCGCTGGCCGGGCACCTGCAGGAGCGGCACGGGTTCTACCTGAACGGGCTGATGCTCATCAGTTCCGTGCTGGACATGGGCACGATCCGCTTCACCGAGGGCAACGACCAGCCGTACCCGCTGTTCGTGCCGACGTACGCGGCGATCGCGCACTACCACGGCAAGCACGGCAAGCGGAAGCTGGCCGACGTGCTGGCCGAGGCGGAGGAGTTCGCCGCGCGCGAGCTGCCGTGGGCGCTGCAGCGGGGTTCGCGGCTGACACCGGAGGAGAAGGCGGCGGCGGTGCGCAAGCTGGCGTCGCTGACCGGGCTGGACGAGTCCTATGTGGACCGGGTCAACCTGCGGATCGAGCACGTGCGGTTCTTCACCGAGCTGCTGCGGGAGCGCGGGCTGACCACGGGCCGGATGGACGGCCGCTTCACGACGTGGGAGCCGGACGGCGGACGCGAGCTGATGAGCGACGACGCGTCGGTGTCGCGGATCATCGGGGCGTATTCGGCTGGTTTCAACCACTACGTCCGGTCCGAGCTGGGGTACGAGAACGACCTGCCGTACGAGGTCCTGTCGATGGACGTGGTGCGGAACTGGTCCTACTCGGAGTTCGAGGGCCGCGCGGTGTCGGCGGTGGAGGCGCTCAGCGCGGCGATGCGGGCGAACCCCCACCTGAAGGTGCACGTGGCCCTGGGCTACTACGACGGCGCGACGCCCTACTACGCGGCCGAGCACGTCCTGGCGCACCTGCAGATCCCGGAGAACCTGCGGAGCAACATCGAGTCGGCCTACTACCCGGCCGGGCACATGATGTACGTGCACGAACCGTCGCGCGTGCAGCAGTCGAAGGACCTGGCCGACTTCGTGCGGTCGAGCAGCAACCGCTGACGAGTCGGGGGCCGCCTCGCGGTTCGAGGCGGCCCCCGACTCGCGATAACGGATCAAGAACGGTGTTCAATTCGGTGAAACGACCGTTCCCGCCGTCCCGACACACCTTGGGTGAACGTTGATCAACCCCGAGAGGCGGCTATGCGGGAGCGCAACAGGAGAACATGGCGGTGGGCGGCCGCGCCCGGAGCGGTTGTGCTCCTGGCGACCGTCGGTGCGTGCGGAGCCGGAACCTCGCCGGGAACGCCGGGCGGACCGACCGCGAGCAGTTCGGCGGCTCGGGCGAGCGCACCGAGTTCCGCGGCACGCACCACGGCCGGCTCGGCCGAGCTGATCACCGTGCCTGACGTGTCCGGGCTGAACCACCAGCAGGCCCAGGACACGATGCAGGCCGCTGGCCTGTACAACCTGCGCGAAGTCGACGGGAAGGGCCTCGGCCGGGTGCTCGTCGTCGACAGCAACTGGGTTCAGGTCGGCCAGGACCCGCCCGCGGGCACCAAGGTCACCGCGGACACGGTGATCACCCTGACCGCGATCAAGTACACGGACCGCTGAACGCGAGAAGGGCCGCCCCGCCACCACGGGAGCTCCACCGCCGGTGGGACGGCCCACCGCGATACTCATCGCGCGGTCAGCCGCGCTCCTCGCGCCAGCGAACGGTCTCGACCGCGACGCTCACCACGGCCAGCACGCCGAGCAACCAGGCGACCCACGCGGGCCAGCCCAGTGCGAGCGCGGTGACGGACGAGCACACCGGTGTCACGGCGAAGATGTACGGGCGATGCCGCATGGCCGCTCCTCACTTTCCCGGTCCGGAACCGGTGATCGCGTCCGAGAAGTATAGCCCTGCTGACCTGCCGTGACGGCGCTCTTGGGCGGCCGCCCCGGGGCATCCACGCTCCCCGGAGCGGCCCCTCGACACCTCAGCCGCGCAGGTACGCGGCTCCCCGGGTCACCGCTGCGTACGCGTCCACCGCTCCGTGGCCGTAGAAGCCGTTGAACGAAGGCGTTCCCTGGCAGGTCGCGGTGTACGTCGCGTCGCGGCCTTCGTCCAGGTAGTCCACCGTCGGTGGCACCGGGCACGGGATCTCCGCCGCCGTCCCCTCGATCACCCGCTGCACCGCGTCCGGGCTCATCGTGAGACCGCCGCGGCCCGCCCGGCCGTACTCGGACACGATCAGCGCCGCCACCCCCGTCGCGTGCGGGGCGGCCATCGACGTGCCCTGCAGGAACTGGTAGTACGCGACCCGGCCGTCCTTCGTGACCGCCTTCTGCACGCCCGCGGCCGCACCGTCGGGAGTCACGTTGCCGTCCGCGTCGATCATGCCCTCCGCGACGCCCACGTTGCGCGGGTACGCGGACAGGATCTGGTTTTCGTTGGTGCGGTACCAGTCCGTGCCGAACCCGTCGCGGAAGAAGCCGCCCGGCGCGGACACCGAGATCTGCTCGGTGCCGTAGTTCGAGTAGTCCGCCTTCGCGCCGGACGGGCCGAACGCGGAGACCCCGATGGTGTGCGGCCCCTCGACCGGCAGCGACAGGCAGGTCGCGTTGTCGATCGTGCGGGGGTGGTTCGACGACGCCGGGTAGTCCGGGCTCGTCGTGTCCGGCTGCGGGGCGCCCAGGTCGGTGTGCTGGTTGCCCAGCGCCGCGACCTCGGTGACGCCCTTGCGGTAGGCGTAGTTCATCGCCCGCGTCACGGCCTCGGTGATGGTGCGCTGCTCCATCTGCTGCTCGGCCGAGTCGGCCGGGTTCGCGGCGCAGTTGTAGAGCCACGGGTCCACGTAGAAGGACATGTTGACGACGTCGATGCCCGCGTCGCCGGCGTAGGTCAGGGCGTCGACGACCGGCTGGAGGAAGAAGTACCCGGCGTCCTGGCCGGCGCGCAGGTTCACCAGCGTCACGTTCGGGGCGACCCCGGAGATGCCGAACCCGTCCGCGGCCGCGGCGATCGTGCCGGCGACGTGCGTGCCGTGCCCGTTGTCGTCGTGGTCGGCGGGGTCGACGCAGCCGCGGAACTCACACGGCCCGTCCACGACCGCGCCGGTCGGGTCGGCCGGGATGTCGCGGGTGAAGTTGCGGGACGCGGCGCGGTCGAAGTTCGGCGCGATGTCCGGGTGCGAGCCGTCGACGCCGGTGTCGATGACGCCGACCTTGACGCGCTTGTCGCCCGGCTGCACGGTGCGCGCCATGTCCGAGCGCACCGACTTCAGGCCCCACAGCTGGTCGTCCAGCGGGTCGGTGCCGGTGGCGGTGGTCGCGCCGCGGCTCCTCGGCGCCTGACGGCCTTCCTTTTCCACGTCGGACCGCTTCGGCGCGACCCTGCCGGTGGGCGCCTGGCCGATCGCCGTCGCCTTCGCCGCGCCGTAGACGTCGTCGTCGGCCGACACGCGCTGCACGAAACCGTTCGCCGGGGCGCTCGCGGTGATCAGGCCGACCGCGCGGTTGGTGCGCAACACGGTTCCGCCGGCGTCGCGGATCGCCTGCTCGGCGGCGGCGACACTCTGCTCACCGGCGGCCAGCACGGTGAACTCCGTGACCGGCCCGGACGGCGCGGCGGGTTGGGCACTCGCGCTGGGAAGAACGACGGCCCCGCCGATCAGCGGGACCGCGAGCGCCGCGACGAGCAACCTGGTTCGTCTCAAGGAACTCCTCCTCATCAGGGTGAAGAGGAAGTTACCTCCGCGAACAGGCGAACCGGTACGAAAACCCTACCTTCGTCGGGTGCCGAACAGGCCGCGCGCTCGGCGGCACCGGCCCCGGCGATCTGCCCGGCCTCGCCGAACCGGGCGCTGCTCGGCCTCACGGGCTTCGCCGGTATCGCCCCCCGGCGGCGACCAGGCCGTGGCGGTTGCGCATCGCCGGCGGCAACCGGCCGCCGCGTCCGGATTGGGGGTGCCGTCGATCATGACGGCGCCGAGTTCGAGTGCCTTGCCGCCGGCCTCCCCGCGGCCGACGTGAGCCGGGTCTGGCGAACCGTGGCTCAGACGAGCGAGAGCGCGATACCGTCGAGGATGTCGTGCTCGCTGACGACCAGCTCGGCCGGCCCGCCGCGGCGGCCGATCTCCTCGGCGAGGATCTGCACGATCAGCCCGCCGCCGCCGATGACGTCCACCCGGCCGGGGTGGATCACCGGGTTCGTGGCGCGCGCCTCGTGGTCGGCCTCCAGCAGCTGCCCGGACACGCGCGTGATGTCGGCCGGGGTCAGGCGCGACAGGTGCGTCCGCTCCGAGTCGTACTCGGGCAGGTCCTGCGCCACCGCCGACAGCGTGGTCACCGTGCCCGCGACACCGATCCACGTCCGGGCCTTCGACACGTCCACCACGTCGAACGCCTCGGCCAGCACGCCGGTCGCGAACTCGCGCGCGGCGACGATCTCGTTGGAGGTGGGCGGGTCCGACTGCAGCGCCCGCTCGGTGATCCGCACGCAGCCGATGTCCACCGACTTCGCCGCGGTGATCGAGGCGCGCTTGCCGTCCCAGTCGCCGAGCACCAGCTCGGTCGAGCCGCCGCCGACGTCGACCACCAGGAACGGCCCGTCGTCGGGGTCCTGCTCGCCGCCGGCGCCCAGGAACGACAGCCGGGCCTCCTCGTCGCCGGAGATCACCTCGGCTTCGACGCCCAGCACCTCGCGCGTCATCGCGAAGAACTCGTCGCGGTTGCTCGCGTCGCGGGTCGCCGAGGTGGCGACCATGCGCACCTTCTCCACGCCCTTGCGGCGCGCGGCGATGGTGTAGTCCGTCAGCGCGTCACGGGTGCGCTGCAGCGCCTCGGGAGCCAGCCGGCCGCTGGCGTCCACGCCCTGCCCGAGCCGCACGATCCGCATCTCCCGATGCAGGTCACGCAGGTCGAAGGTGCCGTCGTGACGCTCGGTCAGCTCGGCCACCAGCAGACGGATGGAGTTCGTTCCACAGTCGATCGCGGCAACACGGGGCATGCGCCCACCCTACGGGGTGGGCCCGGTCGTCGATCCCGTGGTCGAGGTCTCCGCGCCCGTCTCCGGCGGCGCGCACGGCGACGGCGTCTCCGATGCCGGGGGTGTCGTGGTGGTGGTCGTCGAGGTCGGCGACGTGGTGGTCTCGCAGGTCGGCGAGGTTTCCGGTGGCGTGGTCGTCGTCGTGGTTGTCGTGGTCGTGGTCGTCGTGGTGCTGCCGGTGGTCGTGGTGGTGTTCAGGTCGGTGCGCCCGGCCGGCGAGGACGGGGTGGTGACCGGTGGGGCCGCGAGGATCGTCGGCGGCGGCGTCACCGCGGGCGGGGTGGGGACGGCGGTCGCGGAGGGCGCGCCGATCGGCACGTCGCTGTCCGGCAGCAGCGCGACGCCGCTGCGGTAGGCCTCGGCCCAGCGGATCACGGTCTCGACGTAGGCGTCGGAGTTGTTGTAGCGGTAGATGGCGGCGCGCAGCTGGGCCGGGTCGGCGAGGTCCAGTCCGCCGGAGCACAGGTAGCGCGCGGTGGCCAGGGTGGCGTCGTAGATGTTGTTCGGATCGGCGACGCCGTCGTGGTTGCCGTCGGCGGCGTAGAAGTTCCAGGTGGTCGGGATGAACTGGGTGGGGCCGACCGCGCGGTCCCACACCGTGTCGCGGTCCCAGCGGCCGTCGTCGCTGTCCGGGATCGCGGCCACCGGGCCGACGCCGTTGAGCTGCGGGCCGAGGATGGGCTCGCGGGTGGTGCCGTTCGCGTCGACGTACCCGCCGCGCGCGTGGTTGGACTCGATGCGGCCGATGCTCGCGATCAGCGCCCAGTCGATGTGGCACTCGGGTCGTTCCCGCGTCATCAGGTCGGCGGCGTTGCGGTAGGCCTTGAGCGCGGTGCCGGGGATGCCGAGCGGGCCGGCGGGGAGTTCCTCGGCGGGCACTGGTTCCGGCGGTTTGGGCAGCTCGCCGTTGACGCTGACGCGCAGGATCTCCGGTGGCGACCCTTGTACTGGGCCGATCGCGCGGGTCTGGTCGACCGGCGTGGTGGTCGACCAGGTCTCGGTGCCCCCGCCTGCCAGGCCGGCCGGGATGACGGCGAGGACGCCCCCCATCGCGGCGAGCGTGGTCTTGTGGGCGAGGCCGATTCTTCGCGCCTTGCGGCGGGCAGCCCTCACACGAGTCCGGCGCACATTCTCTTCCCTCCCCGAGCAGACGACACATCCGATGCTGAACGGCAGGATGTGAAGTCCGTGTTACTGCATGGTGCATCGCGGCGAGGGGGCGGAAGTGTTAGCCGGAAGTTCCAAAGCCGGTGGCGGTTCTTGTCGGCCGGATGCGGGTTTTGGCTCGTACGAACGGACCATTCGTGGGTGAGCGAGGGGGAATCTCGTTGAGCGCGAGGTGCCCAGCCGCGTGCCGTTGAACGGACCTTTCAAGCGGCGAACGGCCCACTCACGCGGCTACGACTGGCCCACTCACGCGGGAACGAACGGCCCACTCACGCGGTTGCCACTGGCCCACTCGCACAAGTGCGAGCCGTCCACTCGCGCGGTTGCGAGCCGGTCCGCTCGCATGGTTACGACTGGTCCACTCACGCGGGGTTGAACGGTCCGCTCCCGCAGGACCGAACGGTCCACTCACGCGAGCACGACTGACCCACTCGCACGAGATCGAACCGTCCACTCGCCCGGTTGCGACTGGCCCATTCACGCGAGAGCGGGCGCTGGTTCCCCCGCGAGTGCGGGAGCCGCGAGTACGGGCGCCACAACCGCCCCCCTCCGACCCAGACCCCAGCCCCCACGGGCGGACCGCCGCGAACGACCCCAGGCGGCTACCCCTCCGCGGCGCCGGCCGCGCAGTCGCCGCTTGGCCAGTCGTCCTTCAGCAGCTCCAGCGTCTCGTCGCCGAAGGGGTTCACCCCCGGGCCCATCGCGAGGCTGTGCGCGAGGTGCACGTGCAGACACTTGACCCGCCCCGGCATGCCGCCCGCCGTGACCTCGTGCCCCAGCGGCTCCAGCGCGTCCCGCTGGGCGAGGTACGACTCGTGCGCCCGCCGGTAGGCCGCCGCCAGCTCCTCATCGACCGCGAGCCGGTCGGTCATCTCCTTCATGATCCCGGACGCCTCGAGCCGCCCGACCAGCGACGTCAGCCGGGGGCACGTCAAGTAGTACAGCGTCGGGAACGGGGTGCCGTTCTCCAGCCGCGGGTTGGTCTGCACGACGGACGGGTGCCCGCTCGGGCAGCGCGCGGCCACCGCCCGCAGCGCACGCGCGGGCCGTCCGAGCTGCTCGGAGATGATGATCCGGTCGGCCTCGGTGACCAGTTCGAACGAGGGCAGGTCCGTCTTGCTCACGAACCCATTGTCGCAGCCACCGCCCGCTCAACCGCCGACGGTGCTCCACAGCTGCTGGTACCACGCGCCGTCACCGGAGGCCACCGGGTCCGGCTGCGCCTGCTCCTGCGCCTTGGGCGCGTCCTCGGGCAGCTGCACCATGTAGGGCGTCTCGCCGGGCATGACGTACCGCAGCCGCCGCCGTGCCTCCGCCTCGACCTGCGCCGGGTCGGACACCGCGGCCTTGCGCTGCTCCAGCAGTGCGACGTCGTGCTGCAGCTGCGCCTGCCGCTGCTCCTGCTCGGCCACCTCGGCGCGCTGCGCGAGGTAGGTGCGCAGCGGCACGGCGACCGTGAACGCCAGCGCGCACACCACGATCGCGAGCACCGCGGCCCGCCGCGTCGTGGACATCCCGAGCACGCGCGCCGCACCGGTGCCCGGCTTCCCCTGGCTCCGGCGCAGGCGCGCCTTCCCGGCGGCGACCCGCCGGGCGAGCTGCGGACGGCGCGCGGGCGCCCCCTCCGCACGACGGGCCGGTGAGCCCTCCGTGCGGCGGGGGCGCCTCGCGCGCTGGGTTCCGCGTTGCGTCATCTACCCCGGTCAGCTCTCCGTCGAGAACCGCGGGAACGCCAGCTCACCGGCGTAGCGGGCGGCGTCGCCGAGGGTCTCCTCGATGCGCAGCAGCTGGTTGTACTTCGCCACGCGCTCGCTGCGCGCCGGGGCACCGGTCTTGATCTGGCCGACGCCAGTCGCGACCGCGAGGTCGGCGATCGTGGTGTCCTCGGTCTCGCCCGAGCGGTGGCTCATCATCGACTTGTAGCCGCTGGAGGTGGCCAGCGCGATCGCGTCGAGGGTCTCCGACAGCGTGCCGATCTGGTTCACCTTCACCAGCAGCGCGTTCGCGGCGCCGCGGTTGATGCCGTCCTCGAGGCGGTCCGGGTTGGTGACGAACAGGTCGTCGCCGACGAGCTGGACGCGGTCGCCGATCTGCTGGGTCAGCGCGACCCAGCCGTCCCAGTCGTCCTCCGACAGCGGGTCCTCGATCGACACGAGCGGGTAGGCGTCCACCAGCTCCTGGTAGTAGGCGGCCAGCTGCTCGGCGGTGCGCTTGCTGCCCTCGAACGTGTAGGAACCGGCGGAGAAGAACTCGGTGGCGGCGACGTCCAGCGCCAGCGCGATGTCGCGGCCCGGCGCGTAACCGGCCTTCTCGATGGCCGTGGTGATCAGGTCCAGCGCCTCGCGGTTGCTGGACAGGCTCGGCGCGAACCCGCCCTCGTCCCCGAGACCGGTCGCCAGGCCGCGGCCCTTCAGCACCGACTTGAGCGAGTGGTACACCTCGGTGCCCCAGCGCAGCGCCTCGCGGAACGACTCCGCGCCGATCGGGGCGATCATGAACTCCTGGATGTCCACGTCGGTGTCGGCGTGCGCGCCACCGTTGAGGATGTTCATCATCGGCACCGGCAGCACGTGCGCGTTCGGGCCGCCCAGGTAGCGGAACAGCTCCAGCTCGGCCGATTCGGCGGCGGCCTTCGCCACCGCGAGCGAAACGCCCAGCAGCGCGTTCGCGCCCAGGCGGGACTTGTCCGGGGTGCCGTCCAGGTCGACCAGCTTCTGGTCCACGATCCGCTGGTCGACGGCGTCGACCCCGGCCAGCTCCGGGCCGATCTCGTCGAGCACCGCGGCGACCGCGCGCTCGACACCCTTGCCGTTGTAGCGCTTGGGGTCACCGTCGCGCAGCTCGACGGCCTCGTGTTCGCCGGTGGACGCGCCCGACGGAACGGCGGCCCGCGCCAGCGTGCCGTCGTCGAGAGCCACCTCCACCTCAACGGTCGGGTTGCCACGCGAATCCAGGATCTCGCGCGCGCCTACCTGCTCAATGACCGCCACAACTGCTCCTCATCGGTTTGTCCAGCGAAGACGCGACCAGCGTAGCCGCCATCGCCGTTCACCCGGTGGAGGCACGCGTCACTCGCCGGCCCGGACCTCCTGCCACCCGGACGGCAGATCCGCGGTGTCCGAGATCTGCTGCCAGAACGTCCAGCTGTTGCCCCCGCAGTCCAGCACGGTGAACACGCGCGCGCCGTAGGGCTGGTCCTGCGGCGGCGGCACGTCGCAGCCCTCGCCCAGCGCCGCGCAGACGTGCTCGTGCTGCGCGTCGGCGTCGGGCACGTACACGACGTTGAGCTGCCCGACCGGACGGTCCACGCCCTTGGCCTCCCAGTAGTCGGAGCCGACGGCGGCGAGCAGGATCTCGGCGTCACCGGCGCCGACCACGGCCTGGAAGACCTGGCCGGAGGCGTCCACGTAGCGGACCTTCTCGGTGAAGCCGAAGACGCGCACCAGCCAGTCCAGCGCCTCCGTGGCATCCGTGTAGTACAGGTAGGGCGAGAGTCCCAGATACCGCGGTTCTTCGCTCATGACCGGTTAGTGCATCATGCCGCCCCGAGCCACCCTCTTCGCCCCTGCCGAAACGCGCTTGTCGGGGGTAACGTCGATCAGAAGATGGATGACTCAGAGACCCCGCGGGGAACAGCAGGCCGGCACCCGCTGCACGCGTTTCGCGAGGCGGAGGATCTCGTCGAGAAGCGCCGTCCGCTGGACGCGCTGAAGGCGCTCCAACCGGTGCTGGAGGCCGAGCCGGACAAGCCGAGCGTCCAGCTGCTGGCCGGGCGCGCCTACTTCCACTCCGCGCAGCTCAACCGCGCCGAGCAGGCGCTGACGCGGGTGCTGGAACTCGATCCGTCGGACCACTACGCCCGCTTCGTGCTGGGACGCACGCTCCAAAGGTTGGGACGGCTGGTCGAAGCTCTGGGACAGCTGCGCATGGCCTGGGCGATGAACCCGGTGCCGGAGTACCAGGACGCGTTGTCCGAGGTGAATGCGCGGGTTCGGTTGCGGGAGGGCTGATCTCGGGCGTCCGCTGGGCACGTCGCCGTGTTGGGTGGCGGTTCAAAGATCAAGGGATGTCCTCACCGGACGGGCAGGCTCCGGGATGACCACCCAGCTCGGGTTGTGTTCAAAGATCAAGCGCGTGGCGCTGCCTTGGCGAGGGTGGTGGCGGTGTCGAAGATCAGCTGCGCCTGCGGCGCCAGAGTGGGGCTGCCGGTGATCGCGGCCCACCAGCCTTGCGGGGTGGCCAGGTCGGCGCCCGTCGAGCAGAGGGATCTCGCCACCGTCAGCGCCGCGTCGTCGATGTCCTTCGGGTCCGGTTGCTTTCCGTCGCCCGTGGCGCGGGCCGACCACTGCTTCCACGTCTCCTCCGGCACCGGGAGCGGGCCGGTGCCGACCGCTTCCGCCTGGCCGATCGCGGCGAGCGTGGTCCAGGACAGGTGGCATCCGGACCACTCCGCGCGCATCCACATCTCCGCCCGGCCGTAGCCGGCGAGCAGGCGGGCCGGCAGCTTCGTCGCCGCGGCGACCTCGTTCGACCAGGTGTCCAGCGCCTTCAGGTCCGACTCGCGCGGGCGGTCCTCCGGAGCGAGCCGGGCCGGCGGCGGTGCCGTCGCGCCCACCGGTGGCTCCGAGGTCCGCGCGGCCAGCGCCGGCTGGACCGGCGGCGGGTCCTCGCCGGGACGCGTCACGCCGATGGTCAGGATGAGCACCAGCCCGGTGCCGGCCATCGCCGCCCCGATGAGGACGCGGAGGGAAAACCGCCGGATCCGGGCGTCCCCCGGCTGAGTGGGTTCTGCCACCCGAACAGGTTATCCAGTCCCCCTGCCGGAGGGATCACACAACCGAAAAGTAGCGGCCGATCGGCGAGGTTACCCGATCCGGCGAACAAGATCGGGATGAACTCCCGGAGCAGCGGGGCCGGCGCTGTCCGGCTACTGGGGCGAGTCGCTGTTCGGCTGAGGCCAGTGGGCGCGCCACGCGTCGGCGGCCATCGACGCCGGGTCGAGGCCGGCCGCGCGGGCCGACTTCTCCGCCGACCGCACGTCCGCCGCGAACCGCTTCGCCACCGCACGCAACTCGCCCTCCGGATCGACGCCCGAGCGCCGCGCGGAAGCTGCCAGCCGGAACAGCTGCTCGGCGGACGAGTCGCCGCCGGGGAACAGGTCCGCGGGCAGCCCGGCACGGCCGGTGCGTTGCCCCAGCTTCCCCGCCAGCGCCACCGCCGGCTGGCCGAGCGCCACACCGTCCACACTGGACTCACGTCGCTTCTCGGCCTGCTTCAGCTCCTCCCAGCGCACCTGCTGGTGCGCCGCGGTGTGCACGCGCTCGGCGTCGGTGAACACGTGCGGGTGCCTGCCGACCAGCTTGGCGACCAGTGCGTCGGCCACCGCGTCGATGTCGAACGGGTCGCCGGCGTCCTCGGCCGCGACGCGCGCGTGGAACAGCACCTGGAGCAGCACGTCACCCAGCTCCTCGCGCAGCGCGGCGCGGTCGCCCTCCTCGATCGCGTCCAGCAGCTCGTAGGTCTCCTCGACCAGGTACTGCCGCAGCGAATCGTGCGTCTGCTCGGCGTCCCACGGGCACCCGCCCGGCGAGCGCAGCCGGTCCATCACCCGCGCGGCCTCGACCAGGCCCGCCCCGGGCGGCTGCGTGATCACCCGGGAACCGGCCCGCACCAGGGCGGCCACCGCCGGATCCGCGGCGTCCGCGGCGAACAGCACCACCGGCCCGGGCTCGGCGGCCAAGTCCTCCGGCGCCGGCTTCGCGCCCAGCAGATCGGCCAGCTCACTGTCGAGACCCGACGCGTACACCGCGTGCGCGCCACGCAGGAACGGCATGGCCGCCGGCGGGATCCCGGCGTCCGGGTAGGGCAGGAGCACGACCGTCACGGCTGCGCGGCACCCTTCACCGGCACCACGACGCCGGTGGTCTCGGCGCTGCTCGGGGCGAGGTTCATGGCCACAGGATCCCACACGCCGTAGCGCGGGTTGATGCGAACGCCGGCCTCCTCGACGTACGGCTGGAGCAGCCGCTGCCCGATGGCCGCGAGCTGCGCCGGCGACGGCTGCACGGCCTGCTCGCCCGACGACGGCGCGTTCAGGTTCCGCTCACGCACGATCGCCACGATCCACACCGCCTGCTCCTGGCTCGGCTGGAACGCGACCACCGTGCCCGGCGGCACCCCGAACAGGACCAGCGTGGCGAGGTCCGGGGCCTGCGCGGCGGGAACCGCTTCACCGACGCTCGTCCGGACCCCCGCGGCCGCGTCGGCGCGGATGACCTCGGCGGCCGCCGCCGGGCTCGCGGCCATCTGCTCCGCCTTGGCGATCGCCTGCTCCCGCCGGTCGAGCGGCTGGGCGCCACCGAGATCGGAGGACACCGAGGTGTAGTCGAAGGTGACCGACATGCGGTCGAGGTACTTCTGCCCCAGCGCCTGCAGCAGCAGGCTGTCGGTGATCACCTCGCGGTGGTCGCGCACCCGGTTGGCGATCTGCTGCGCCAGCTGCGACGGATCCGCGCCCGCCGTGGACACCGGATCGGCCAGCGGGTCGTCGGCGAGGAACTGGTCGAGCAGCCGCGGGTCGACGGCCAGGCCCTCCCGCTGGGCGGCGCGCGCGAGGACGTCGTGGACCACCAGCTGACGCACGATCTCGCGGCCGAGCAGGTCCAGCTTGTGCTGCTGGGACAGCTGCTGCGCGGCCGGCTGCTCCAGCACGGCCTTGTCCAGCAGGTCCTGCACCTGGTCGACGGTGATCTCGCGGTCGCCGACGATCACGGCGGCGCCCACCTGGCTCGGCCCGGACCCGCACCCGGCGAGCAGCAGGCAGGCGGCGAGCGCGGCGAGGAGCGATCGGGAGCGACCCATGATCCGCATCACAGGCGTTACCCTCTCACACCCGCCCGCGCCGCGGGACTCCCGCGCGGAAAATGCGGACGAATATTGTTGAACGATCCTCTTGTAGATTCGCCCCTGGATTTAGTACCTTCCGCTGCGTCGACATCGAACCGGGAGGACGGATCATGAAACTGCGCAAGACCCTGCTCACCGCGGGCACGATCGCCACCGTCACCACAGCCGTACTGGCGGGAACGGGCGTCGCCTCAGCGGACGTGGACTACGACCACGTCTGGCCGGACAACGACGGCACCGCGAAGGTCTACGTCAAGGAAAACGGCGACGTGCTCAGCGTGTGCGACACGAAGGCCGACGGGAAGGCGGCCCGGATGCACGTGTACGTCGGCGACGAGGGGGATCCGCGGTACTCGGCCTACGCCACGAACGGCAAGGGGACCTGCGTGACGCGCCGCGCCAAGGACGGAGGCGCCTACAACCTCCCCGAGGGGAGGCGGATCTGGGTCTACTTCGGCAACGAGGACGGCGCCGGCAACTGGACCAGCAGGTCCTACGTGAACGACCACTGAGCCGACCGAGACGGGCCCCACGACCAGGCGGGTGTCGTGGGACCCGGACGTCACTGCCCGTCCGGCCACCGCACGTGCGCGTCGTGCTCGGGGTGCTTGCGCAGGTGGGCCGCGATGAACGGGCACAGCGGCACGATCGTCTTGCCGCGCCGCACCGCGTCCTCGATCACCGCGGACGCCAGCTTCGAGCCGAGCCCCTGCCCGGAGAACGCGTCGTCGATCTCGGTGTGGGTGAAGATCACGTTGTCCCCGCGCTCGCGGTACTCGGCGAACCCGCCCAGCTCGTCCCCGACGAAGATCTCGTAGCGGCTCTTCTCCTCGTTCCGCGTGACCACGGGTTCTCCTAACCGACGGGTGCGGGTTTCTTGGTCAAGTTGATCAGGAGCTTGGTGCACCAGTCCAGCAGGGCGTCGTCACGCAACGCGGGAGCGCCCATGCGGCCACCCGCCGGGCCCTCGGTCGGCTTGGGCACCGACACCATCCGCATCGCGGCCTTGTAGTTCGCCTTCGGGTACAGGCGCTTGAGCCGGACCATCTGCGAATCCATCAGCTCCAGCGGCGCGAACCGGATGTTGTTGCCCTGGGCGGAAACCTCGGTGACGCCCGCCGCGCGGCAGACGTGCCGGAACCGCGCCACCGCGAGCAGCCGCTGCACCGGGGCGGGCGGCTGGCCGTACCGGTCGATCAGCTCCTCCTCGACCGCGCGCAGCTGGTCGTCGTCCACCGCCGCCGCGATCTTGCGGTAGGCCTCCAGCCGCAGGCGCTCGCCGGGGACGTAGTCGTGCGGGATGTGCGCGTCCACCGGCAGGTCCACGCGGACCTCGCGCAGCTCCTCCTCCTCGGCGGGCGCGTCGCCGGCGCTGCGGCGGAACACGTCGACCGCCTCGCCGACCAGCCGCACGTACAGGTCGAACCCGACGCCCGCGATGTGCCCGGACTGCTCGGCGCCCAGG
Source organism: Amycolatopsis ruanii (assembly GCF_003385175.1). NCBI lineage: Bacteria > Bacillati > Actinomycetota > Actinomycetes > Pseudonocardiales > Pseudonocardiaceae > Amycolatopsis > Amycolatopsis ruanii. The sequence continues at coordinate 117,460 of NZ_PQHY01000002.1, read as the reverse complement.
ATGTTCCCGGCGCCCCGGATCTCCAGGTCCTTCATCGCGACCGCCATGCCCGCGCCCAGCTCGGTGTTCTGCGCGATCGTCGCGAGCCGGTCGTGCGCCGTCTCGGTCAGCGGGCTCTCCGGCGGGTACAGGAAGTAGGCGTACCCGCGCTCCCGCCCGCGGCCGACGCGACCGCGGAGCTGGTGCAGCTGCGCCAGCCCGAGCAGGTCGCCGCGCTCCACGATCAACGTGTTCGCGTTCGAGATGTCCAGACCGGTCTCCACGATCGTGGTGCAGACCAGCACGTCGTACTCGCGCTCCCAGAAGCCCTGGATGATCTTCTCGAGCTTGTCCTCGTTCATCTGGCCGTGCGCGGTGACCACACGTGCCTCGGGCACCAGCTCGCGGATCCGGCGCGCCGCCTTCTCGATCGAGGACACCCGGTTGTGCACGTAGAACACCTGGCCGTCACGCAGCAGCTCGCGCCGGATGGCGGCGGCGACCTGCTTGTCGTCGTAGGCGCCGACGTAGGTCAGGATCGGGTGCCGGTCCTCCGGCGGGGTCAGGATCGTGGACATCTCGCGGATGCCGGCCAGCGACATCTCCAGCGTCCGCGGGATCGGCGTCGCCGACATGGTCAGCACGTCGACGTGCGTGCGCAGCGCCTTGATGTGCTCCTTGTGCTCGACGCCGAACCGCTGCTCCTCGTCGACGATGACCAGGCCCAGGTCCTTGTAGCGGATGCCGGTCTGCAGCAGCCGGTGGGTGCCGATCACGATGTCGACCGTGCCGTCGGCCAGCCCGGCCAGCGTCGCCTCCGCCTCGATCTTGTCGGTGAACCGGGACAGGCCCTTGATGTTGACCGGGAACGACGCCATCCGGCCCGCGAACGTGTTGAGGTGCTGCTGGGCCAGCAGCGTCGTCGGCACCAGCACCGCGACCTGCTTGCCGTCCTGGACTGCCTTGAACGCCGCGCGCACGGCGATCTCGGTCTTGCCGTAGCCGACGTCACCGCAGATGACGCGGTCCATCGGCACCCCGCGCTCCATGTCCGCCTTGACCTCGTCGAGGGCGGCGAGCTGGTCGTTGGTCTCGGTGAACGGGAACGCGTCCTCCAGCTCGCGCTGCCACGGCGTGTCCGGGCCGAACGGGTGGCCCGGCGAGGCCTGGCGGGCGGCGTAGAGCTGCACCAGCTCGGCGGCGATCTCCTTGACCGCCTTGCGCGCCCTGGCCTTGGTGTTCTTCCAGTCCGAGCCGCCCAGCTTGTTCAGCGTGGGCAGCTCGCCGCCGACGTAGCGGGACACCTCGTCGAGCTGGTCGCTCGGCACGTAGAGCCGGTCGCCCGGGTGGCCGCGCTTGGACGAGGCGTACTCCAGCACCAGGTACTCGCGGGTGGCGCCGCCCACCGTGCGCTGCACCATCTCCACGAACCGGCCGATGCCGTGCTGGTCGTGCACGACGTAGTCGCCCGGCTTGAGCGCCAGCGGGTCGACGGCGTTGCGGCGGCGCGAGGGCATCTTCGCGCCCAGATCACGGGTCGACGATCCGGCGGTGGCGCCGCGGCCGGTCAGGTCGGCCTCGGTGAGCACGACCAGCCGCAGCTCGGGTGCGACGAACCCCTCGGCGAGGCCACCGCAGGCGACCGTCACGATCCCCGGCGCGGGCGGGCTGAGGAGGCCGTCCGCGGCGTGCGTGGCGGAGATCCCGGCGGTGGACAGCTGCTCGACCGCGCGGGTGGCGGTGCCGTGCCCGGCCACCACCAGCACCGCGGTGCCGCCCGCGGCCAGGTGGGCGCGCAGGTCGGTGACCGCGCGCTCCAGGTCGCCGCGGTAGGCGGGCGAGGCCTCCACACCGATCTGGATGACGTCGGCGTCCTCGCTGGTCAGCTGCGACAGCGTCCACCACGCGCGACCGGTCTCGCCGGCGTGCTTGGCGGCCTCTTCGAGGTTGCGGTAGGCCGACGCGCCCAGGTCGATCGGGGCCTGCCCGCCGCCGGCCGCCGACATCCAGGACGCCTCCAGGAACTCCTGGCCGGTGCGCACGAGGTCGGCGGCGCGGGCGCGGATCTTCTCCGGGTCGGCCAGCACGACGTGGGTGCCCTCGGGCATGGCGTCGGTGAGCAGCTCCAGCTCGCCCTCGCACAGCACCGGGATGAGGGCCTCCATGCCCTCGACCGGGATGCCGCCGGCCAGCTTGGTGAGCATCTCGGCCAGCTGCGCGTCGGCCGCGTACCGCTCGGCCAGCTCGCCGGCGCGCGCCTTCACCTCCGGCGTGAGCAGCAGCTCGCGGCAGGGCGGGGCGTACACGTAGGACAGTTCGCCGGGCAATGACCGCTGGTCCGACACCGCGAACGCGCGGACCTCGCTGACCTCGTCGCCCCAGAACTCGACGCGGTACGGGTGGTCGGCGGTCGGCGGGAAGACGTCCAGGATGCCGCCGCGCACGGCGAACTCGCCGCGCTTCTCGACCATGTCCACGCGCGTGTAGGCCAGTTCGACGAGCCGGTCCAGCAGGCCCTCGAACTCCTCCTCCTCGCCGGCCCGCAGCTCGACCGGCGCGAGGCTGCCCAGGCCCGGCGCCATCGGCTGGATCAGGCTGCGCACCGTGGCCACCACCACGCGCGGAGCGCGGCCGGTGTGCAGGCGGTGCAGCACGTCCAGGCGGCGGCCGACGGTGTCCGCGCGGGGCGACAGGCGCTCGTGCGGCAGCGTCTCCCAGGACGGGAAGTCGGCCACCGCCTCCGGGCCGATCAGGCTCGCCAGCGCGGCCGTCAGCTCCTCGGCCTCGCGGCCGGTGGCTGTGACGGCCAGCACCGGCCGGCCCGCCCCGGCGTCGGCGGCCAGTGCCGCGACCACCAGCTGGCGGGTGGCCGTGGCGCCGGACAGTTCCAGCAGGGGCGCGCCGGCCCGCTCGACCACCGCGCGCAGGGCGGGGTCGGGCAGGACCGCGGAGAGCAGGCCGGACAACTGCGGATCGGACACGGAAACGATCTCCCTGGAGCACGCGGGCACACCCCTGCCCGGGTTCACGGAGGGATCAGGGGCTCTCGGGTTCCAGGGTACGTCGCAGGGGCGACAAAATTTCGGCGAGTCCCGCGAGCTGGTGGTCGATCACCCGCGGATCGAGGGCCGCGACGCGCAGCAGGATGTGCCGCGCACCGGCGTCGACGAAGCGCCTGAGCTGGGCGATCAGCTCGTCCGGGCCGCCGGAGATCATCACCTGGATCTGGCCCACCCAGTCGAGTGGCGCCTGGTAGGTCGCCTGGCAGTACTCCTCCAGCGCGGCCGTGCCCGCGCCGAGGTGGACGGTCGCGAACAGCGCGGGCGTGACGTCGCGGCCGTGCTCGCGGATGGTGGCCAGGCCGCTGGCGTAGTCGGCCGGGTCGGGCGGGTAGGGCAGCCAGCCGTCGTAGAGCTGCCCGGCGCGGCGCAGCGCGGCCGGCGTGAAGCCGCCGAGCCACACCGGCGGGCCGCCGGGCTGGGCGGGGCGCGGCACCTCGGGCAGCCAGTCGTAGTGCAGGACCTTGCCGTGGAAGGACTTCGGGCTGCCGGTCCACAGCTGCCGCCACAGCGCGACGGTGTCGTCGAGGTGCGAGAAGCGGGTCTTGAAGTTCACGCCGGCCAGGTCGAACTCGTGCTCGCTGCGGCCGGGGAAGCCGGCGCCGACGCCGAGGATCAGGCGTCCGCCGGAGACGAGGTCGAGCGAGGAGAGCGTGAGCGCGGCCTGCACCGGGTGGCGGTACGCGGGCATCAGGACCGCGGTGCCGAGCCGGACGGTTTCGGTGGCCTGCGCGACGGCGGTGAGCAGGGTGAGCGGTTCGACCCGGGCGCGCGACAGCGAGTCGCCCACCCAGACCGAGTCGAAGCCGAGGCGCTCGGCGCGCACGGCGATGTCCACGATGTCGCCGACGGAACCGCCGGCTTCGAGCTGGGCCTGCCCGGCGGGCAGGAGGAGTCCGATCTGCATGCCGCCGAGACTCGCCGCCACGGCGGTATGGCGGCAATTCCCGCCGGGGAATGCCGCCCGACCGCAGAACTCACGCGCAGGAGCGTAGAACTCGCGCGCCGGAGCGTGGGACTCGCGCGCAGGAGCGTGGGACTCGCGCGCAGGAGCGTGGGACTCGCGCGCAGGAGCGTGGGACTCGCGCGGGGCGCGAGTTGAACGTTCGGGCGCGCGAGTCCCACGTTCGGGACGGTGAGTTCTGCGTTCGGGACGGTGAGTTCTGCGTTCGGGACGGTGAGTTCTGCGTTCGGGACGGTGAGTTCTGCGTTCGCGCCGGTCAGGCGGGGCCGCCCGGCCCGAGGTCGAACGGCTGGCGCACCGGCAGGTCGGGCTGCTCGGTCTCCACGACCTCCACCAGGTCGTCCGGCCGGACGCGCGGCGGCAGCTCGCCGAACCGCGCGAAGCGGAGGAAGTCCAGCTCTTCGTCAGTGAACCGTTCGGACACCGGCACCTCCAGTCGGTCATTCCCCGCGGGGAATGGCGGGCAGCGCGCTCCCGGGAGTAAGCATGCGGGGTGACGACGGCATTCGGAAGTGCCCTCAAGGACTGGCGCACCCGGCGGCGCCTGTCCCAGCTCGAACTCGCCCTGCGCGCGGGCACCACGCAGCGGCACGTCAGCTTCATGGAGAGCGGCCGGTCGGTGCCCGGGCGCGGCATGGTCGTGCGCGTGGCCGAGTCGCTGCAACTGCCGCTGCGCGAACGCAACGCGCTCCTGCTCAGCGCCGGCTACGCCCCCAGCTACCCGGAAACCGACCTGTCCGATCCGGCGCTGCGGCCGGTGCTCGACGCGCTGGAACGGCTCCTCGACGGCCACGAGCCGTACCCGGCGATCGTGGTGGACCGGTTCGGCGACCTGGTCGCGACCAACAAGGCCGCCGGCATCCTCACCGAGGGCGCCGCGCCCGAGCTGCTCGAACCGCCGGTCAACGTGCTGCGCCTGGCCCTGCACCCGCGTGGCATGGCACCCCGCATCGCAAACTTCGACGACTGGGCCCGGCACGTCCTGGAGCGGCCCCGGCAGGAGCAGGCGAAGGCGCCGCACCCCCGGCACGCGGAGCTGCTCACCGAGCTGGAGGGCTACCTGCCCGGCCCACCGAACCTGGACGCCGACCACCTCGGGTTCGCCGTGCCGCTGGTCCTGCGCACCTCGCGCGGCGAGATGCGGCTGCTCACCGCGATCACCACGTTCGCCACGGCCGTCGACGTGACGGTGTCGGAACTGCGGCTGGAGACGTTCCTGCCCGCCGACGACGAGACCGCCCACATCCTCACGCGATGAGCGACCCGCCGGCCTTGCCCACCAGCAGCGCGGCCACCACCCACAGCACCGCCGCGGCCACGCTCACCGCCAGGAACCGCGGGTACGGGACCGCCGCCGCGCCGGCCACCCGCGGCATCAGCGTCCGCGCCCCGGCGAGGAACCGCGCGGCGAACACCGCCACCACCCCGTAGCGCGCCATGCGTGACTCGACCCGGCGCCAGCGCGGCGAGCGGATCCGCCGCCCCAGCCGGCGTCCCTCCAGGTAGGCCAGCTGGTCCCCGCACACGGCCGCCGCGGCGACGACCGTCATCGCGAGCCACAGGTTCACCGTCCCCTGCCCGGCGAGGAACCCGACGAGCAGCAGGGTGGACAACGTCGGCAGCACGATCCCCGGCAGCAGCGCGGTCTCCGCGGCGATCACCGCCGCCGCGACGAGGTAGACCAGCACGGGCGGGAGGGTGGCGATGGCGTCGATCACGGCGTCACGGCCGCTCGGTGCACGAACGCGGGCGGCAGGTTGCCCCACACCACGCGGCTGCGGCCGACGAACCCGAACCGCCGGGCCAGCGCGGCCTCGAACCGCCGGGCGGCGGGCAGCCACGCGGCGTGCAGGTAGGCGAAGGTCGCGAACCGGCCGCCCGGCGCGAGCACCTCGCCGACCTGGTCGAGGACGCGGTCCTGGCGGTCGCCGGGGAACAGCGACCACGGCAGCCCGGACACCACGACGTCCGCGGCGCGCACGTGACCGGCCAGGTGTTCGGCGGAGCCGGTGATCACCTCGACGCCGGGGTGGCGCCGGGCGAGGTCACCGGCCAGCCGCGGGTTGACCTCGACGGCCGTCAGCCGGGCGCCAGGTCTCAGCCGCGCGAGCAGGGCTTCGGTGAACACCCCGGTGCCGGGCCCCAGCTCGACGACGTGGGCGGCCCGCTCGTCCTCGATGCGGGCGTCCACGGCCGCCGCCAGGCGCCGCGAGCTGGCCGCGATCGCGCCGGTGTGCGCTGGAGCGCGGAGGAATTCCCTGGTGATGGACATGTCATTGACGCTAGGAACGCCGGCGTCCGATCACCTCGGCATCGCGGCCGCATCGTCTCCTCCTCGAGGAGGAGACGATCGAGACCGGGACTTCACCGGACAACGGGCACAATGACCGCATGCGCCGCATCGGGGCCGTACTGCTCGCCGGACTGGCCGTCACGGCTTGCTCGTCTTCGCCCGCCCAGGACCTGCCGTCGACCCCCGCCACGGTCGCCGCGCCCACCACGGTCAACGGGCGGAGCCTCGCGCTGGAGGTGGACGTCGTGACCGGCGGCCTGCAGCACGGCTGGGACGTCGGCTTCCTGCCCGACGGCTCGATGCTCGTCACCCAGCGGCCGGGCCGGCTCGCGCTGATCGAGGGCACCGCGGTCACCCAGGTCGCCGCCGACTTCTCCGACGTGTGGGCCCGCGGCGAGGGCGGCCTGATGGGCATGGTCGTGCACCCGGACTTCGCCACCAGCCGCGAGTTCACCACCTGCCAGACGCACCAGGAGAACGGCCGCGCCGTCGACATCCGGCTGGTCACCTGGTCGCTGTCGGCCGACAAGCGCAGCGCGACGAAGGTGCGCGACCTGCTGACCGGGCTGCCGGTCAACCAGAGCGGCCGGCATTCCGGGTGCCGCCCGGAGATCGCCGCCGACGGGGCGCTGCTCGTCGGCACCGGCGACACCGCCCGGCCGGACGTGTCGCAGGACCGGCACAGCCTCGGCGGCAAGATGCTGCGCATCGACCTGCACACCGGCGCGCCGTTGCCGGACAACCCGTTCATCTCCTCGGCCGACCCCGACGAGCAGCGGATCTACAGCTTCGGGCACCGCAACATCCAGGGCGTGGCCGTGCGGCCGGGCACCGGTCAGATCTTCGCCGGCGAGCACGGGCCGACGTTCGACGACGAGATCAACCTGATCCGGGCCGGCGGCAACTACGGCTGGGACCCGTCGCAGGGCGGCACCGTCGACTCCTACGACGAGGACGTGCCGATGACCGACCTGCAGCGGTTCCCGGACGCCGTCCGGCCACTGTGGACCTCCGGGGAGATCACCGAGGCGATCTGCGGCGCGGCCTTCGTGTCCGGGCCGCAGTGGGGCGCGCTGGACGGCAGGCTGGCCGTCGTGGCGCTCAAGGGCCAGAAGATGCTGATGTTCACCCTGGACGCCGCGGGCGCGGTCACCGAGGTCTACCTGCCGGCCGAGTTCGACGACACCTACGGCCGCCTGCGCGCGGTGCGCAGCGGCCCGGACGGCGCGTTGTACGTGACCACGTCGGACGGCAGCGACGACAAGGTCCTGCGCATCACACCGGCTGCTTAGCGCGCGCGGACCGGTTGCTCAGCAGGTAGCCCACGGCGATGACGGCCGCCACGACCGGCGTGACGTACAGCGCGATCCGGGTGTCCTCGCTGAACCCGAGCAGCACCACGACCAGCGTGAGGAACGCCAGCGCGAGGTAGCCGGTCCACGGCGCCCCGGGCATGCGGAACTCCGACGCGGGCAGCTCGCCGCGGTCGCTGCGGCGGCGGTACCGCAGCTGGCAGACGACGATGATGCCCCAGGTCCACAGCACACCGACGGTGGCGACGCTGGTGATGTAGGCGAACGCCTTCTCCGGCACGAACGCGTTGATCAGGATGCCGGCCGCCATGACGACCGCGGACGCCGTGATGCTCGCCGCGGGCACCTGCCGCTTCGACAGCCGGGTGAACGTGGCCGGTGCGGACCGGTGGACCGCGAGGGTGCGCAGCATCCGGCCGGTCGAGTAGATGCCGGAGTTGCACGACGACAGCGCCGCGGTCAGCACGACGAACTGGATGATCCCGGCGGCGCCGTGGATGCCGACCGCGTCGAAGGCCCGCACGAACGGGCTCTCGCCCTCGTGGAACTCCGTCCACGGCACCAGGGACAGCAGCACGACCAGCGCGCCGACGTAGAACACGCCGATCCGCACCATGACGCTGTTGATCGCCTTGGGCAGCACGACCCGCGGGTTCTCCGCCTCACCCGCGGTCAGCCCGATCAGCTCGACGCCGAGGTAGGCGAACATGACGCTCTGCAGCGCCAGCAGCGCGCTGCCCGCGCCGTGCGGCAGGAACCCGCCGTCGCTCACCAGGTGCGCGAACGAGGCGTGCTCACCGGCCGGGCCGATGCCGAACACGATGACCGCGAGGCCGAGGACGATCGCCCCGACGATGGTCACCACCTTGATCATGGAGAACCAGAACTCGAACTCGCCGAACACCTTGACCGAGATCAGGTTCGCCAGGAACAACAGCCCCAGCACGACCGCCGCGGTGACCCATTGCGGCACCTGCGGGAACCAGTACTGCACGTAGATCCCGGCCGCGGTGATCTCCGCCATCGCGGTGACCACCCACATCAGCCAGTACACCCACCCGGTGGCGAACCCGGCGAAGCGGCCGACGAACTCCTCGGCGTAGTCGACGAAGCTGCGCGACACCGGCCGGTACATCAGCAGCTCGCCGAGCGCGCGCATGATCAGGAAGATGACCGCGCCCGCGACGGCGTAGGAGGCGATCAGCGCGGGCCCGGACGTCTCGATCGCCGCGCCGGCGCCGAGGAACAGCCCCGTACCGATCGCGCCACCGATCGCCATCATGCTGATCTGCCGGTTCTTCAGCCCCCGGGCGTAACCCTCGTCGGTCCCCTGGTCGCTCATGGCCCTCCCGTCTACGGCTGGTCCAGACCCTAACGGGGGGTTCACAGGCGGCAGCTTGGGGCACTTTGTCATGGTCGATTTCTGATGGTAGATTTCGACCATGCCACGTCGTGCACTGGACAACCCCCTGGTCCTCCCGGTCCTGGGACTCCTGCTCGAATCGCCGATGCACCCGTACCAGGTGTTCACGGAGTTGCGTACGCGCAGCGCGAGCGCCATCAACCGGGGCACGCTGTACGACGTCGTGGAGGCGCTGGCCGCGGCGGAGTGGATCGCTCCACAGGGCACCGAGCGCAGCGGCAACCGCCCCGAACGGACCGTCTACGCGCTCACCGGCGCCGGCCGCGACGAGCTGGTGCGCAGGCTGGACAGCCGGATCCGGGAGCCGAAGCGGGAGTTCCCCGAGTTCCTCGGCGCGATCGCCTACGTCGGCGCGCTCGGGCCCGACGGCGCGGTCGCCGCGCTGGCCGAGCGCGCGCGGCGGTTGTCCGAACGGGCCGACGCCGATCAGGAGCGGCTGGCCGCGGTGCTGGACAGCGGCGTGCCGCGCCTGCACGTCATCGAGGCCGAGTACGCGCTCCACCAGACCCGCGCCGAGATCGCGTGGGTCGAGAACCTCGTCGCCGAAATCCGCGGCGGCTCACTGACCTGGCCGTGAAAGGACCGACCATGCTCTTCGGCATCTACCCCGGCGGCGTCACCGGAACCGACTCCGGCCAACTGACCAGTGGACCACCCGACGATCCGGCGCGGATCACCCAGGCGCTCACCGCGTTGCGGGAACGGGGACCGTTCCTCGTGCGCGCCTACCTCGGGTTCGATGACTCCACTCCGGACGGTCCACACGCGACAGTCACTCCGGCCGGAGCCGCGCGGTACACCGGAAACGGCCGCGTGCTGGACCTCGTCGCGCAGTACCAGTCGCCGAGCGGTGATGTGGACGGCTACCGCGCGTTCGTGCGGCGGCTGGTCGAGCAGTACGGCGCGGTCACCGGCACGCTGCAGATCGCCGAGGAGCCGAACGTGCCGGACAACCCGGTGCTCGACGGCTACTACCCGCGCGTGATCGAAGCGATCGTGGCCGGTGTCGCGGCGGCCAAGGAGCGGGCGGCGGAACTCGGGCACGATCTGCGGGTCGGCTTCAACACCACGCCGCTGTTCGGGCCGGGCGCGTCGTTCATCGCGGATCTGGCGCAGGCAGGCGGCGCGGAGTTCGTGCGCCAGGTGGACTACGTCGGCCTGGACTTCTTCCCGGACGTCTTCCGGCCGGTCGGCCCGGCCGAGGCGGTCGCCGCGGTGGCGGGCCTGCTGCGCCACCACCGCGAGAACGTCCTCGCGCCGGCCGGTTTCGGTGACGTCCCGCTGCACATCACCGAGCACGGCTGGCCGACCGGCCCGGACCGACCGGCCGAGCGGCAGGCCGAAGTGGTGGAGACGGTCGTCCGGGCCGCCGCGGACGCGGGCGTGAGCTGCTACACCCACTTCTCCCTGCGCGACGCCGACAGCGCCCAGCCCGGCCTGTTCCACCAGTTCGGCCTGCTGCGGGACGACTACACCCGCAAGCCCGCCTTCGACACCTACCGGAAGCTGATCGCCGAGTTCACCAGGTGACCGGCAGTTCGTGCACCCCGTAGATGTTCATGTCGGTGCGCAGCTTCACCTCGTTCGCGGGGATGGCGAGCCGGAGGTCCGGGAAGCGGCGCAGCAGCCCGCCGAACCCGGCACGCATCTCCAGGCGGGCCAGCTGCTGGCCGAGGCACTGGTGGACGCCGTGCCCGAAGGACATGTGACCGCGGGCGTTGCGGTGCACGTCCAGGGCGTCGGGTTCGTCGAAGCGCCGGGGGTCGCGGTTGGCGGACAACAGCGAGACCACCACCGTCGACCCCTGCGGGATCGTTTCGCCGCCGAGTTCGAGGTCCTCGGTGGCGTAGCGGTAGAAGACGTCGGCGACGGACAGGTAGCGCAGGAGTTCCTCGACCGCCCCGGGCACCAGTTCCGGGTTCGCCCGGAGTTCGGCCATCTGCTCGGGGTGCTCCAGGAGCGCGAAGGTGCCCAGCCCCAGCATGTTGGCGGTGGTCTCGTGCCCGGCGAGCAGCAGCAGGAAGGCGATGCCGGTCAGCTCCTCGATGCTGAGGTCGTCCTGGCGGGCCAGGTCGGACAGGATGTCCTCGCCGGGCTCGGCGCGCTTGAGGGTGACCAGCTCGCCCAGGTACCCGGTCAGCGCGCCGACCACGGCGATCTTCTCCTCCAGCCCGATGTCCTTGACCATGAACCGCGCGGCGTTGTGCTGGAAGGTCTCCCGATCCTCGTAGGGCACGCCGAGCAGCTCGCAGATCACCAGCGACGGCACCGGCAGCGCGAACTCCTTGACCAGGTCGACCGGCGGGGTGAGGCGCGCCATCTCGTCCAGGTGCCGCTCGGCGATCTCCTTGATGTGCTCTTCCAGCTGCTTCATCCGCTTGACCGTGAAGGCGCCGGTGAGCCTGCGCCGCAGCCGGGTGTGGTCCGGCGGGTCCATCGAGATGAACATGCCGGGCATCTGCGGGGACGGCTCGGTCTGCGGCGGCATGCCCGGGGTCGGGTACGGCACGTGGATGATGCCGAGGTCCAGGCGGGAGCTGAACCGGGTGTCGGCCAGGACCTGGCGGACCTCGTCGTAGCCGGTGACGAGCCAGCCCTCGTGGCCGTCCGGGAAGACCAGCGGGCAGACCGGGCGGGACTCGCGCAGGCGGGTGAACTCGCCGGGCGGGTCGAAGGGGCCGGCGTCGCGATCCGTGGGCAGGCCGTTCGGGATGGGAACCGTCTGAGTCACCGGATGTCCTTTCGTGGCGGTTGCTGCGTCCCACGATCACCGGCCGTGCTGACACGAGGCTGACACGGCTCTGACATCACGATCGGGGCCGGTCGGCGAGCTTGAGCCACACGACACCGGCGATGATCACGGTGAGCCAGCACGCCTTGGCCAGGGTGAGGGTCTCGTCGAAGAAGACCGGGCCGAGCAGCGCGGCCCCGGCGGCGCCGATACCCGCCCAGACCGCGTAGCCGATGCCCACGTCGATGGTGCGCAGGGCGAGGCTCAGGGCGAACAGCGTCAGCAGGAAGAAGACGACCGCGACGAGCGACCAGGAGAGCACGGTGAAGCCCTGGCTGCCGCCCACGGACAGCGCGTAGCCGATTTCGAAGACGCCGGCGAGCAGGAGGACGAGCCAGGCCCGGGCGCGGCGGGTGGTGGTGTTCGTGCGCGTGGCGGTGCCGGTCGACATGTCAGGCCACCCCGCTCAGCTGGAGGCCGACGACGCCGGCGATGACGGCGGCGATCCCGGCGATCTTGCGCCAGTCGAGACGCTGGCCGAAGAGGAGCACGCCGAGGACGACGATCCCGACGCCGGCGACGGAGGTCCAGATCGCGTAGCCGACGCCGACGTCGAAGGTCAGCAGCGCCAGGCTGAGCAGGTAGGTGGCGATGCCACCGCTGACCAGCGTGGCGACGGTCCAGCCGGGCCGGGTGAAGCCCTGGGCCTTGCCCGCGGAGATGGCGACGGTGATCTCGAAGATGACCGCGACACCGAGGTAGAGCCAATGCACGACGGATGTCCTTTCACGGGGGTGGGTTGCGTGTGCGGCCCCTATCGTGAAACTTGACACCGGTGTCAATTGCAAGAGTCGGACGGTCTGGAGGAGGCCTGATGCGCATCGGTGAGCTGGCCGACGCCACCGGGGTCAGCACCCGGTCCCTGCGGTACTACGAGGAGCAGGCCCTCATCCGCTCCGAGCGCACCCCCGGCGGGTGGCGCGACTTCGACAGCTCGATGGTCGAGCGGGTCGTCCTGATCCAGCACCTGTTCGCGGCCGGCCTGTGCAGCGCCACGATCAACGAACTGCTGCCCTGCCTGGAAGCCCCGCCCGAGGAACGCACGGGGGCGATGGAGGAGTTGCTCGCCCAGCAGGCCGAGCGCCTGGAGGCCAAGCGCCGGGACATCGAGCGCGAGCTGGACATCCTGCGGGCGCTGCGCAACGAGACGGCGCTGCCCGGCCACGCGGCTTGATCAGCGCCGCTGTGCCTTCGACTCGGCGCGGCAAGGCGCTCAGTTCAGGCGCAGTTTGGGCTTGTGCTCCAGGTGGGACAGCCCGTTCCAGGCGAGGTTGACCAGGTGCGCGGCGACCTCGTCGCGCTTGGGGCGGCGCGCGTCGAGCCACCACTGGCCGGTCAGGGCGACCATGCCGACGAGCGCCTGCGCGTAGAGCGGCGCCAGCTTGTCGTCGTAGCCGCGGGCGTCGAACTGCTGCGCGAGGATGTGCTCGACCTGCATCGCGATGTCGTTGAGCAGCGTCGAGAACGTGCCGGAGACGCTGGCCACCGGCGAGTCGCGGACCAGGATGCGGAAGCCGTCGTGCGACTCCTCGACGTAGGACAGCAGCGCGCCGGCCGCCTGCTCGAGCATCGCCCGCGGGTGCCCACCGTACAAAGTGGACACCATGCGGTCGAGCAGGGACTGCATCTCGCGGTCGACGACGACCGCGTAGATGCCTTCCTTGCCACCGAAGTGCTCGTACACCACGGGCTTGGAGACGTTGGCCCGGTGGGCGATCTCCTCGATGGAGGTACCGTCGAAGCCCTTCTCGGCGAAGAGCTTGCGGGCGACGTCGAGCAGTTGCTGCCGGCGTTCCGCGCCCGTCATCCGGACGCGTGACACCGGCCCCGGAGGCCGCACCCCGGTGGCCTCACGCTTCGCTCGACGTCGTCCCGCCACTCGGAGAGACTATTCGGTTGCCAGGCGGGCGAGCCGCTGCGGGGTGGGCCAGCGCACGTTGTGCACCCACCCGAGCTTCTCGAACGCCCAGATCACGCGGGCGGAAATGTCGATCTGCCCGCGCTTGACACCGTGCCGCGCCGAGGTCGGGTCGGCGTGGTGCAGGTTGTGCCACGACTCGCCGAAGGACAGGATCGCCAGCGGCCAGAAGTTGGCGGACTTGTCCCGCGCCGCGAACGGCCGCTCGCCGATCATGTGGCAGACCGAGTTGACCGACCAGGTGACGTGGTGCAGCACGCACACCCGCACCAGACCGGCCCAGAAGAACGCGGTGACCGCGCCCCAGAACGACCAGGTGATCAGGCCGCCGAGCAGGGCGGGCAGGGTCAGCGTGAGCAGGGTCCACAGCGGGAACAGCTCGTCGACCTTCTTGATGGCCGGGTCCTTGAGCAGGTCCGGCGCGAAGCGCTCGGCGTTGCTCGTGTCCCGCTCGAACAGCCAGCCCATGTGGGCGTGCCAGAAGCCCTTGGCGATCGCCAGCGGCGAGGTGCCGAAGGCCCACGGCGAGTGCGGGTCGCCGTCGCGGTCGGAGAACGCGTGGTGGCGCCGGTGGTCGGCGACCCAGGTGATCACCGGGCCCTGCACCGCGAAGCTGCCCGCGATGGCCAGCGCCACGCGCAGCCACGGCTTGGCCTTGAACGAGCCGTGCGTGAAGTAGCGGTGGTACGAGACGGTGATCCCGAGACCGCTGATGACGTAGAAGGCTATGAACAGCCCGACGTCCACCCAGCTCAGTCCCCACCCCCAAGCGAATGGCACGGCGGCGATGAGCGCGGCCAGCGGGAGTATCACGCCGAGGTAGACCGAGAACTGAACACCGGCGCCTCGCTGACCGGCGATGACCGGCTTCGGGCCCTTGGTCTGAGGTGGTTCCATGACCGGAGTGGATGTCATGCGCAACACTTCTTCCTACCTGGGAAAACCTACAAAGGTCTGCCTTACCTACGTTTCCGTAAGTTACGGTACAGGAGGTTTTGCCCCCTGGGGAGACGTCTAAACACCCGACTCAACCCCAGGACTGGCGCGGTTTTCCGATGTCGCTATCCTGACCAGGCACGATCCGCCGTGGTGTAATTGGCAGCACCTCAGATTTTGGTTCTGATAGTTCAGGTTCGAGTCCTGGCGGCGGAGCTGCCGTGCCCTACCCCGACGTGCCCGAAGGGGGTGCGCCACGCTGCAAGGCGAGAGCGGACAGAAGACCAGGCGGCCGGCACTGGCCGAGCTCTCCGATGCCTGGCTGGCCGGGCGCGCCCGGGAACTGATCGCGGCCGTGCAGCACACCGAGCACGGCGAGCAGCTGGAGATCGTCCGCACGATGGACGAGCTGCTCGACGAGGCCCAGCGCCGCGGCGAACCGGTCCTGGTGTCCCAGCTCCTGCGGGCCGCCGCGCTGGGACGGCTGGTCACCCGCGGTCTCGCGGCCGAGGCCGAGCCCCTGCTCGACGAGATGCTGGCCCACACCCGCCGCCACGGCCTGGCGCTGTTCCGCGCCGACGCGCACGCGCTGCGCGGCCGCCGTCTCGTACTGGCCAAGCAGGAGGACGCGGCGCTGACCGAGATCGCCCGCGCGCTGGCGATCCTGGACGACTCGAACTCCCCGGACATGCACATGTCCCGCCGGGAGTGGGCCAAGACGCAGTCCAGCGCGCTGGTCGACTGCTGGATCGTGCTGAACCAGCTGGGCGTGTACGAGGCGGCCGAGGAGGTCATCGCCCGCGCCCACCAGGCCATCCGCGAGACCGCGGGCCCGCACGAAATCACCCTGCAGCTGATGAACCGCATCAAGATGCTGCTGGGCTGGGGCTTGCGGCTGGAGCGCGTCGAGCGGCACGAGGAGGCCGCGGCCAAGTTCAGCACGGCCGCGTCGATGGCGGTCGCGGTCGAGGCGCCGTTCGCCGAGTCGCTGTTCCCGCGGCGGATCGGCGTGCCTGCCGTGGACCAGGTCGGCGTGCACGTCGCGGCCCTCGCGCTGGCCGCGCCGGACGGTTCGCACGCCGACCGGCTGCAGCGGCTGCTGATCGAGCCGGGCTACCCGCACGAGCAGGTCATCGTCACGATCGCGCTGGCCCGCTGCCTGGAGCAGACCGGCCAGCGCGACGACGCGCTCAAGGCGCTGTACGCGACCAAGCTCAACCTCGCCGAGGACAACTCGATGCCGTCGATGCGCCTGCACCTGATGCGGGAGATCGCGCGGCTGGACAGCGAGGCCGACAGCGAGGCGTCGCGTTCGCTGGCGGAGTACTCGGCCGCGCTGGAGGTCGAGCTGTGGCACATGCGCGAGTCGCAGCTGGCGACCCTGGACACCCGCCGCGAGCACGAGCGGCTGTCCGCGCAGCACGGCGCGATCAGCCAGCAGGCGCTGCAGGACCCGCTGACCGGCCTGCCCAACCGGCGTGCGCTCGACGAGCACCTGCGCACGCTGTCCGCGTCGACCACCGCCCAGCCGCTCGCGGTCGCGCTGATCGACCTGGACGGCTTCAAGGGCGTCAACGACCAGCACTCGCACGCGGAGGGCGACGACGTGCTGCGCGTGGTCGCCTCGACGCTGCGGGACGCGCTGCGCGGCGACGACATCGTGGCCCGCTACGGCGGTGACGAGTTCGTCGCGCTGCTGCCCGGGGCGCCGGTGTCGGCGGCCAAGCAGGCGCTCGGCCGTGCGGTCACCGCGGTCGACTCGCTGCCCCACCACCTCTCGCACGGGGTCACCCTGTCGGTGGGCCTGGTGTCGCTGCGCCCGCAGGAGCGCGCCGACCAGGTGCTGGCCCGTGCCGACGCGGCGATGTACCAGGCGAAACGCGGCGGCGGCAACCAGGTGGCGACGGCCCAGTCGGCGGCGGGCGAGCCCCATACCGCAGAGGCGGAACCCGGCCCGGACGGCGACCCGGAGTCGGCTGCCGGGGAAGACACGTAGGATCGGGCCCCGCCACCACCCGTCCCGGATTCGTTGGGAGTGCCGTGACCGGCCCGCTGAGCACCGTCATCCTCGCCGCGGGCGAGGGCACCCGGATGCGTTCGAACACCCCGAAGGTGCTGCACCTGCTGGCCGGGCGACCGCTGGTCGAGCACGCCGTCCGGGCCGCAGCCGGGCTCTCGCCGGACCACCTCGTGGTCGTCGTGGGACACGGCCGGGAGGCCGTCGCCGAGCACCTGGGCACGGTCGGCGAGGCGCTGGGGCGGCCCGTCGCGACCGCGGTGCAGGAGAAGCAGAACGGCACCGGCGACGCCGTTTCGTGCGCCTTGTCCGTTCTGCCCGAAGGACTTTCGGGCACGGTCGTCGTCAGCTACGGCGACGTCCCGTTGCTGGACACCGAAACCCTGGCCGCGTTGCTGGCCGAGCACCGCGAGAACGGTCACGCGGTCACCGTCCTGACCTCCGTGGTCGCCGACCCGACCGGCTACGGCCGGATCGTGCGCGACGCGGCCGGCGCGGTCACCGCGATCGTCGAGCAGAAGGACGCCACGCCCGAGCAGCTGGAGATCGACGAGATCAACTCGGGGGTGTACGCGTTCGACGCGGCCGTCCTCGCCGACGCGCTGACCCGGCTGTCCACCGACAACGCGCAGGGCGAGCTGTACCTGACCGACGTGCCGGCGATCGCCCGCGGCGACGGCCGTGGCGTGGGCGCGCTCGTGGTGGACGACCCCTGGCTGACCGAGGGGGTCAACGACCGCGTCCAGCTCGCCGCGATCGGCGCCGAGCTGAACCGCCGCCTGGTGCAGCGCTGGCAGCGCGCCGGGGTCACCGTGGTGGATCCGGCGTCGGTGTGGCTGGACGTGGGCGTCGAGCTGGCCCGTGACGTCGTGATCGAGCCGGGCGTGCAGCTCAAGGGCGCGACGAAGGTCGGCGAGGGCGCGGTGATCGGGCCGGACACCACGCTGACCAACGTGACCGTCGGCGCCGGCGCCCAGGTGGTCCGCGCGCACGGCTACGACTCGGAGATCGGCGAGGGCGCGAGCGTCGGCCCGTTCGCCTACCTGCGGCCGAACACCAAGCTGGGCACCAAGGGCAAGATCGGCACGTTCGTCGAGACCAAGAACGCCGACATCGGCACCGGCACGAAGGTGCCGCACCTGACCTACGTCGGGGACGCGACGATCGGCGAGTACAGCAACATCGGCGCGTCCAGCGTGTTCGTCAACTACGACGGCGTGCGCAAGCACCACACCACGATCGGCTCGCACGTCAAGACCGGGTCGGACAACATGTTCGTCGCGCCGGTCACCGTTGGTGACGGTGCGTACTCGGGCGCTGGCACTGTGATCAGGCGGAACGTCCCACCGGGGGCGCTGGCGGTGTCGACTGGACCACAGCGCAATATTGAAGGCTGGGTGCCTCGCCGCCGGCCGGGCACCCCTGCGGCGGAGGCGGCCCAGGCCGCGCTCGCCGCGCAGGAAAACCAGGAAGAGACCGAGCGGGAGTCGTCTGATGAGTCCTAAGTCTGGCACGCCGAAGAAGAACCTCATGCTCTTCTCCGGCCGCGCACACCGGGAACTCGCGGAGGAGGTCGCTGAGCACCTCAACGTGACGATCACCCCGCAGACGGCGCACACTTTCGCCAACGGCGAGCTGTTCGTGCGTTTCGAGGAGTCGGTCCGCGGCACGGACGCCTTCGTCATCCAGAGCCACACCACGCCCATCAACGAGTGGGTGATGGAGCAGCTGATCATGGTGGACGCGCTCAAGCGCGCCAGCGCCAAGCGCATCACCGTGGTCATGCCGTTCTACCCGTACGCGCGGCAGGACAAGAAGCACAAGGGCCGCGAGCCGATCTCGGCCCGGCTGATCGCCGACCTGTTCAAGACCGCGGGCGCCGACCGGATCATGACGGTCGACCTGCACACCGCGCAGATCCAGGGCTTCTTCGACGGCCCGGTGGACCACCTGTTCGCGCAGACCCTGCTGGCCGACCACATCAAGAAGACCTACGGCGACGCCGACATCGCCGTGGTCTCGCCGGACTCGGGTCGCGTGCGGCTGGCCGAGAAGTGGGCCGCGCAGCTGGGCGACCGGCCGATCGCGTTCATCCACAAGACGCGTGACCCCGACAAGCCGAACCAGGCCGTGGCCAACCGCGTCGTCGGCCAGGTCGAGGGCAAGCTGTGCATCCTGGTGGACGACATGATCGACACCGGTGGCACGATCGTGAAGGCCACCGACGCGCTGCTCGCCGAGGGCGCCGCGGACGTCGTCATCGCGACCACGCACGGCATCCTGTCCGACCCGGCCACCGAGCGGCTGTCCAACTGCAAGGCGCGCGAGGTCATCGTCACCAACTCGCTGCCGATCGCGCCGGAGAAGCACTTCGCGAACCTGACGGTCCTGTCGATCGCGCCGCTGCTGGCGGAGGCGATCCAGCAGGTGTTCGAGGACGGCTCGGTCACCAGCCTGTTCGACGGCAACGCCTGAGTTCTCCCCCGGGCCTTCCGCCGCTGGCGAAACCAGCGGCGGAAGGCCCGTTCCGTTCGTAGCGTCACGGGCATGACCGACTTCCGTTTCGGTGTTTCCCTGCGGTTCCTGACCGGGCATGACGACTGGGCGGCCAAGTGCCGTCGCGCCGAGGAGCTGGGCTACGACACCATCACCATCCCCGACCACCTGGGCATGCCGGCCCCGTTCCCGGCGCTGGTGGCGGCCGCCCAGGCCACCGAGCGGGTGCGGGTCGGGCACCTGGTGCTCAACGCGCCCTTCTACAACCCGGTGCTGCTGGCCCGCGAGATCGAATCGACCGCGTTGCTCACCGGCGGCCGGCTGGACGTCGGGCTCGGGTCCGGGCACATGAAGTCCGAGTTCGACGACGCCGGGCTGCGGTTCGCGCCGCCCGCCGAGCGGATCGAGCACCTGGCCCGGACCGTGGACGTGCTGCGGGACCGCCTGGACGACGTGCCGCCGCTGCTGATCGCGGGCAACAGCGACGGGGTGTTGCGGCTGGCCGCGGAGCACGCCGACATCGTCGGCTTCGCCGGCCTGAAGCACGCACGGGGCTTCCCGCCGGGCACGTTCGACCTGGCCGGCGCGGACGAGCTGGACGAGCGGGTGGGGTTCGTGCGGTCGGCGAGCACGCGGCCGCTGGAGTTCAACATGCTGATCCAGAACGTCGTGGTGGCCGACGATCCGGTGCCCGCGCTGACGGAGTGGCTCGCCGACGAGCCCGCCGAGCTGGGCTGGTCGGCGGAGCGGCTGGTGGCGCTGGCGCTGGTGCTGGCCGGGACGCCGGAGGAGATCGCCGCGAAGATCCGGGCGATGCGGGACCGGTACGGGTTCACCTACTTCACGGTGTTCGAGATGTTCCTGGAGGAGTTCGCGCCGGTGATCGCGCTCCTACGGTTCTAGCTCGGCGGCGACGTCCCGTTTGAGCGCGTCGGGGTCGACGACGGCGACGGGTTCGGCGGTCACCGACGGTGCGGCCTGGAGCCTGGTCGCACCGTCGGTGCGGGGCAGGGTGAACTTGACCGAGCAGGAGACGTCGGCGGCGGTGTCCAGGGGCAGCACGACCTCCCGTGCGCAGGTGCGGGCGCCGAGGGCGTCGGAGGTGACGGTCGAGGTCAGGTTGATGCGGGCGGCGGCGCTGGGGGCCGCGCCGAGCAAGCGGTTGTCGACGCGGACGGTGTCCGTGCAGGCGCCGTTGGCCGCGCAGCGCAGGTCGTGGTCGGTGACCCGTGCGGCGACGACCGGCCCGGCGATGAGGGGCTGTCCGAGGTCGGCGACTTCGTCGTCGAGCCGGTCACGCAGGCCGGGCAGGTGCACGTCGCCGAGTGCGATCTCGTGCGGCCCGAGTTCGTCGGCGACCGGCCCGAGGAACGCGGGCGGGAAGCCGAGGACGCGGTGGGGCGAGGTGGCGGTGACGCGCAGCCCGGCGAGGTCGAACACGTCGCCCACCCGCACCGGTGGCACACCGCGCGGCAGGGCGGCCCGCAGCGCGGCGGCGACCACCTGCGGCGGCAGGAGACGCCCCGGGTCGAACGGCATGCCGCGGTCGGCCCTGGTCCACTGGGCACCGAACCGCTCCGCGCGGGGCGCGGACATGCCCTGGCGCTGCCAGTGGGCCGGGGAGGCGCGGACGTAGAGGGAGCCCCCCACGCGGAGGGCCTGGACGGGTTCGTCGCCGAGCCGGAACCGCCCCTCGGCGAGCCCACCCTTGGTGACGACCAGGGTGGTATCGCCCACCCGATAGGCGACGGCCGGTTCAGCAGCGAGAGCCGACAGAGCCGAGTCAACGATTGAGAGCGGATCCGGCGCCGCGGGACGCGGGGGAGCCTCACAGGAGACGAGCAGAACGAGGACGAGCACCGCGAGACCGCGCAGGCGCATCCGACCCCTCGCTCCCCACTGGAACGGCAGTTGTGAATGAGACGCACATTCAGGTTCCAGAGTTCCTGACCGAAGAAGCTGTCATCCGATCGGTGCACACAGAAGGTAGAAACCACCGACGAACCGGCACCCGGCAACGCAAGAAGACCGACCACGCCCCGGACCTCCCCCGCTCCCCGATCCACAGCCGATCTTTGGTCGCCGACCAGGCGTGTCAAGGTACTCTTTCCCGCCTTGACACGACTGCTCGGCGACCGAAACACAATCCGGAATCGGGGGCGGGGGAGGTCGGCACCCAAGGCGTCCGTCCGGCGCCGTAGGCGCCTTCGCCCGAAGGGCGACTCCGCCCGGGTTCGTGCGCTTGCGACCCCACCGCGCCCTTGCCGCGCCGGGTGATTACACTGAACAGGTTGTCTCGGCGAGGCGGGCTCCATGCTGCACCCGGTGCCCGACGTGATCGACGCGGCGGCTTGAGGTCCGCTGCTCGAGCATGTCCGTGGAACTCGCCGCCGGTACGACCACCCGCCATCTGCGCCGCCACGCAAAATGTTTGAAGGAGTGCTACACCGTGTCCGAGGTACGTCTGTCCGCCGAGCCCCGCACCGAGTTCGGCAAGGGCGCCGCGCGCCGCACCCGTCGCGCCGGCAAGGTTCCCGCCGTGCTGTACGGCCACGGTACCGACCCCCGTCACCTGGCCCTGCCCGCTCTGGAGTTCGCCCGCGTCATCCGTGAGAACGGCAGCAACGCCGTCCTCACCCTCAA
The DNA here is from genome assembly GCF_003385175.1 of Amycolatopsis ruanii. NCBI lineage: Bacteria > Bacillati > Actinomycetota > Actinomycetes > Pseudonocardiales > Pseudonocardiaceae > Amycolatopsis > Amycolatopsis ruanii. The sequence goes on along the minus strand of NZ_PQHY01000002.1, from coordinate 95,628 downwards.
CCTCGACGGCGACACCGAGCTGGCCCTGACCAAGACGGTCACCGTGCACCCGATCAAGAACTACATCGAGCACGTCGACCTGCTGGTCGTCCAGCGGGGCGAGAAGGTCACCGTGGACGTCCCGGTCGTGCTGACCGGCGACCCGGCCCCGGGCACCCTGCAGGTGCAGGAGGTCGACACCCTGTCCATCGAGGTCGAGGCCCTGCACATCCCGGAGCAGTTCGAGGTGTCCATCGCGGGCGCCGAGGCCGGCACCCAGATCCTCGCCTCGCAGGTCACCCTGCCCGCCGGTGCTGTCCTGCTGACCGACCCGGAGAGCCTGGTCGTCGCGGTCAACGAGGCGCAGGCCACCTCCGCGGAGCCCGCCGAGGAGACCGGCGAGGAGCCGGCCGAGAGCACCGAAGAGTAAGTGAGTTCGGACGTCCCCGGGGCCGGCGAGCAGGTTCTGCTCGTCGGCCTCGGCAATCCCGGCCCGCGTTATGCCGGCAACCGGCACAACGTGGGCTTCATGGTGCTCGACGAACTCGCCGCCCGCGTCGGCGGCAAGTTCAAGACCCACAAGTCCGGCGCCGAGGTCCTGGAGGGCCGCCTCGCCGGGCGCCGTGTCGTGCTGGTCAAGCCGCGGTCGTTCATGAACGTCTCGGGCGGCCCGGTGGCCGGGGCGGCGAAGTTCTACAAGGTCGACCCGAGCGGTGTGGTCGTCGTGCACGACGAGCTGGACCTGCCGTTCGGCGGGCTGAAGCTCAAGCTCGGCGGCGGCGAGGGCGGCCACAACGGGCTGCGGTCGATCAGCAAGTCGCTCGGCACGCGTGACTACTACCGCGTGCGTTTCGGCATCGGGCGGCCGCCGGGCCGGATGGACCCGGCCGATTTCGTGCTCAAGGACTTCTCGTCGGTCGAGCGCAAGGACCTCCCGCTGGAGCTGGACCGGTGCGCCGACGCCGTCGAGGCGCTGATCGGCAAAGGGCTGACGGCGGCCCAGAACGACTTCCACGCTGGGTGAACGGTGGTCACCCACAGGTGTGGGTCACACCGCTCTATGGAGTTCCAGGGGCACGAATGCCCTTCCGGAGGTTTGATCCGGCAGCTAGGACGGGATTAGGGAAGTTGTCCCGACCACGCTGAACTGGAGTACTCCTCATGTCCCTTTCCGCCGAAGACGTGTATCGAGTCGAGTTCGGTAACGCCCCCATCGGCCGGCGCGGGTACGCCAAGCACGAGGTCGACGAGTTCGTCGAGCGCATCGCCAGGACCCTGGCCGGCGAGGACGACCTGACGGCCGCCGAGGTGCATCACGTCATGTTCAGCAAGCCCCTGCTCGGCAAGCGGGGCTACGACGAACGCGAGGTCGACGAGTTCCTCGACCAGGTGGAAGACGAGTTCGCCCGCCGCGGCGGCCGCCCCTACCCGGTGCCCGAGGCGCGGACCGTGACGCAGGCGACCGCCCCGCGCACGGAAGGCGCCCCGACCGAGATCCCCAAGGTGACCCTCCCGGACTAACCCGACCGCAGAACTCACGCGCACGATCGCAGAACTCACGCGCACGACCGCAGAACTCACGCACAGGAACGCAGAACTCGCACGCCGGAAGGTGGGACACGCGCGCCCGAAGGTGGGACACGCGCGCAGGAGCGTGGGACTCGCGCACCCCGCGAGTCCCACACTCCGGTCCGCGAGTTCCACGCTCAGCGCCGCGAGTTCCACGCTCAGCGCCGCGAGTTCCACGCTCAGCGCCGCGAGTTCCACGCTCAGCGCCGCGAGTTCCGCGCTCGGCGCGGCGAGTTCTGCGCTCCGGCGCGCGAGTTTCACCGTCGCGGAGGGTGGGGTGTCGTCAGGAGCTGGCGTTCCGCGCGATCGCCTCGGCGTACTGCACCGCCGTCGCCGCGCGTTTGACCTTTCCGGACGGTGTCTTGGGCAGGCTGCCGGCCGGCAGGACGACCACCGCGTACGGCCGGGCGTCCACCGCGTCGCGGACCCGGGCCGCGACCTCCTTCTGCAGCCGCCGCTCGGCTTCGGCATCACCCGCCAGCTTCGACTCCAGCACCACCGCGAACCGCTCCCGCCGCGTCCCGGCGTCGATCCGCACGGCCACCGCGTTGCCCGCCCGCACCCCCTCCACCGAGGTCGCGGCGCGCTCGATATCCGTCGGGTAGATGTTGCGGCCGCCCATGATGATGACGTCCTTGCGGCGCCCGCAGATCACGATCTGCCCGTCGACCAGGTACCCGAGGTCGCCGGTCGCGAGCCAGCCGTCCGCGTCCTGCGTCGGCTTCGGGCCCTCCATCGTCAGGTACCCGGGCGTCACGGCCGGCCCGGTCAGCTGGATCTCCCCCACCTCGCGGTCACCGAGCACCTTGCCGTTGTCGTCGACGATCCGCGCCTCCAGCCCGTCCAGCGGACGGCCCAGCACGGCGAACGAGCGGACCTCCTCGGTCCCGCGGCGCGGATCGCCCTCGGGCACCGGCACCGCGCGGTTGTCCGTCTCCAGCGCGTCGGCCTCGATGACGTCCAGCGTCAGGCCGGTGAACAGCGGCGCGAACGACACCGCGAGCGTCGCCTCGGCCATGCCGTAGGCGGGGAACACGCACTCCGGCGGCATCTTGAACCGGGCGCCGCCGTCGACGAACGCCTGCACGGCGGACTCGTCGATCGGCTCGGCGCCGTTGAGCGCGATCCGCAGCGTGGACAGGTCGTAAGCGTTTTCGTCCTCGACCCGCGCGAGCCGCTTGCCCACGATCGCGTACGCGAAGTTCGGCGCGGCGGTCGTGGTGGCGCGGTACTTGCTGATCAGCTCGGGCCAGATCAGCGGGCCGGTGAGGAACTCCGCCGGGGTGATCTTGATCAGCTCGACGCCGAACGTCATCGGCACGGTCAGGAACCCGACCATGCCCATGTCGTGGAAGGTGGGCAGCCAGGACACCATGATGTCCTCCGCGAAGTCGAACTCCGCCCGCTCCACCATGGCCTTGACGTTGGTGTAGAGGTTGCCGTGGGTGATCCGCACGGCCTTCGGGTCGGCGGTCGAGCCGCTGGTGAGCTGCAGCAGCGCCAGGTCGTCCTCGCCGCGCGGCACCGGCTCGGCGATCGGCTCGCCGTCGAACAGGTCGGTGATCATCCGGAACCCGATGTTGTGCTCGGTGAGCACCGGCGCGAGCGCGTCGAACGGCTCGCCGAGGACGACGAGCTTCGCGTCGATCATGCCCAGCACCTTGACGGTGTCCTCGGCCCACAGCGCGAGGTCGGTGCGCGGGGTGGGCTGGTGCAGCATCGTCACGCTGCCCCCGGCGAGCCACACCGCCTGCACCGTCGGCGCGATCAGGGCCGGCGCCCCGGCCAGCACGGCGACGGCGCTGCCCGGCTCCAGTCCCCCGGCGACCAGCGCGCCGGCCATGCGCCGGGCCTGCTCGTGGACCTCGGCCCAGGTCCGGCGGACCGGTTCCTTCGGCTCCCCGGTGACCATGCCACGCAACTGACCACCCTCCGCAGCGGTGCGGACGAGCGTCTCCACGAACCGACTCATGGCGCTCACCTTATCGGGGGGCGCGTGAGGTCGGCGGAGATGTCGAGAACCGGGCCGCGGCTCCGATCTCCTGGTGTAGACACCCTATGAGGAGGCACCCGTGAAGTACTTGCTGATCATGCACGTGAACCCCGCCGTCTGGGAGTCGCTGACCGAGGAGGAGCGCACCGCGATCATGACCGGGCACGGACCGTTCATGGACGCGATCCGGGAGTCCGGCGAGTTCATCGGCACCCACGCGCTGGCCGACCCGTCGAACAGCGCCGTCGTGCGGGTGCGCGACGGCCTCCCGGTGGTGACCGACGGCCCGTACCTGGAGGCCAAGGAGTACCTGGGCGGGTACTACCTGGTCGACGTCGAAAGCCGGGAACGCGCCCTGGAGCTGGCCGCGATGATCCCGGACGCCGAGGTCGACGGCCTGGGCATCGAGGTCCGTCCGGTGATGTTCTCGGCGGGCACGGAGATGTGAGACCCGGTGCCGGGCGGGAGCGGCCCGCCCGGCACCGGCTCGTCAGGCGGCGCGGGAGCCGGCCGAGGCCATGCCCAGCCAGGTGTGCGGGTTGCCCTGCCAGCACCAGCCGAGCTTCGGCGCCCGCTTGCTGATCCAGATCGCCGGCACCCGCCGGTCCCCGCAGCGCGAACCACCCAGCGAGAAGCACTTGTTCTTGACCAGCACCTCCGGGAAGTGCGTGATCAGGGCGATGCCCTCCTCGATCGTGAGCGGGGTGCGGCCCCGGCCGGCGATCACCGCCATCGCGTCGTCCGGGACGGCACCGCAGAACTCCTCACCGCGCTCGACGTCGAGCAGCAGGTAGGCGTCCGCGGCCGGCAGGTCCACGGTGGCCACGAACCGGTCGAGCGATCCGGGTTCGAAGGAGTGGTCGACGAACCCGGGCAGGCGCCCGTTGTGCAGGGCCGTGTGCGGCATCGTCTCCTCGATCGGGGCGGCTTTGCGGGTCACGACCAGCAGGACCTGCAGGCGGCCCGCGTCCGGGACGGGGTCGCCGGACGGCGCCGCGGCGCGCAGCGGCTCGACCAGGGCCCGGAAGCCGTCCTCGTCGAGCCCGGCGAGCTCCGGGTAGCCGCGGTCCACCAGGTTGGCGACCTGACGGTCGAATTCGGCGGTCACGCCCGCACCTCCTCGATCGCCGCGATGTCGGCCGGACTGCCCGACATGATCGTCCGCACGTGCCGGGTGACCAGCTCGACCGGCCAGTCCCACCAGGCGGCGCGCTCCAGCCGTTCGACGTCCTCCGGGCTGTACCGGGCGCGGATCGGCCGGGCCGGGTTGCCGCCGACGATCGTGTACGGCGGCACGTCGGCGGTGACGACCGCGCCCGCGGCGATGATCGCGCCGTTGCCGATCCGCACGCCGGGCATGACGGTCGCGCCGTAGCCGAACCAGACGTCGTTGCCCACCACCGTGTCGCCCCGGCTGGGCATGTTCGTGACGAGGTCCAGTGTGGACTCCGCCCACGCGCCGCCGAACATGGTGAACGGGTAGGTCGACACCCCCATCGTCGGGTGTTCCGCCCCGGCCATCAGGAACCGCGTGCCGGCGGTGATCGCGCAGTACTTGCCGATGATCAGCTTCTCCGGCCCGTAGGCGTAGAGGACGTTGCGGGTTTCGAACTCGGTGGCGGCGTCCGGGTCGTCGTAGTAGGTGAACTCGCCGACCTGGATGCGCGGATCGGTGACCAGGGGTTTCAGGAACACCACGCGCGGGTCTCGGCGAGCGGGTGGAGCACGGTGGGGTCTGGCACGGACACCTCACAGGAGTAAACTTACGACCGACATAAACTTATCCCGCGATCAAGTCGCTTGTCAACATAAAAGTAGGACGGGGGTAAGATTCGCTCATGACCGTCACCGGCCTCCGCGAAGCCAAGAAGCAAGAGACGCGGCAGTTGATCTCCGACCAAGCGACCCGGCTCTTCATGGCGAAGGGCTTCGAGCAGACGACCATCGCGGAGATCGCGGAGGCCGCGCGAGTGGCGAAGAAGACGGTGACCAACTACTTCCCGCGCAAGGAGGACCTGGCCTTCGACCACCAGGACGAGTTCGTCGCGAGCCTCGCCCGCACGGTCGCGGCCCGCCGGCCCGGTGAGCCGGCGCTGTCCGCGCTGCGCCGGGATTTCCTGGACGCGGTCGAGCGGCAGGACCCGGTGGCGGGGTTCGCCGGCCCGGAGTTCAGCCGCATGATCGCAGACAGCCCGACCCTCTCGGTGTGCCTGCGCGGCCTGCACGACCAGCGCGAGGCAGCCCTGGCCGCCGCTCTCGCCGACGCGACCGGCGCCGCGCCCGGAGACATCACTCCCCGGGCGGCGGCGGCCGTGCTCGGCGGGGTGCACCGCGTGCTGTTCGCGCGCATCCAGGAGCTGACGCTGGCCAGCCGCGCCAACCCGGAGATCGCCGCCGTGGTCGGCCCCGAAGCCGAGCAGGCGTTCGCGCTGCTGGAACCCTCACTCGGCGGCTACGCCCGCGCCTGACGGCAATGCGGTGCCCCGGACACCGCCCGGGTGCGGCAACGCACAGCAGCCACGCGCTCTCGCGCATCATGCAACGGCCAAGACATCGGCACCATCCGGCCCGGAGTGGCAGACACCAGCCACCCTGGCGCTCTCCGCCCACAGGGCGGGCTCTTCGCCTGCCCAACGTCACCTCTAAAGATCAAGAGATGTCCTCGCCGGACGGGCAGGCTCCGGGATGACGGGGGAACGTTGTCGGCTCGCCTCGGGTGGGTGGTCGCTGGGTGGTCACCCCGGGCTACTCCACCAGTTCGGAGGTCTCCAGCCAGCGCGCCTCGACGTCCTCGATCTCCGCGCGGACCGTCTTCAGCTCCGTGTTCAGCTCGACCAGCTTGTCCGGGTCGGTGGCGTGCTCGGCCAGCTGCTCGTGCAGCTTGGTCTCCCGCGTGTGCAGCTGGTCCAGCCTGCGCTCCAACCGGGACAGTTCCTTCTGCGCCGCCCGGAACTCCGCCGCGCTGGACGTCTTCGGCGCGGGCTTCGCGGCCACCGGGGTGCGTGCGGCGGCCCGCCGGGACAGGTACTCGTCGATGCCGCCGGGCAGGTGCGTGATCCGGCCGTCGCCGAACAGGGCGTACACCGCATCCGTCACGCGTTCCACCAGGTAGCGGTCGTGCGAGACGACGACCATCGTGCCCGGCCAGGAGTCCAGCAGGTCCTCCAGCTGCTGCAGCGTGTCGATGTCCAGGTCGTTCGTCGGCTCGTCGAGCAGCAGCACGTTCGGCTCGGCCATCAGCAGCCGCGCCAGCTGCAGCCGCCGCCGCACGCCGCCGGAGAGGTCCTCGACCGGCGTCCACTGCCGCGCGGGCGGGAACCCGAGCTTCTCCGCCAGCTGCGACGCCGACAGCTCCTGCTTGCCCAGCACGACCCGCGCCGAGACCTCCTCGACGGCCTCCAGCACGCGCAGCTGCCCGGGCAGCTCGTCCAGCTCCTGCGACAGGTGCGCCAGCCGCACCGTCTTGCCCTCGATCCGCTTGCCCGCGACCGGTTCGCGCTCCCCGGCGAGCAGCTTCAGCAGCGTCGTCTTGCCCGAGCCGTTCACGCCGACCAGCCCGAACCGGTCACCCGGGCCGATCCGCCAGGTCAGGCCCTCGACGACCGGCTTGTCCCCGGCCTTGAGGGTCACGTCCTCCAGCTCCAGCACGGTCTTGCCGAGCCGCCGCTTCGCGAACGACATCAGCTCGGCCCTGTTCCGCGGCTCCGGGACGTCCGCGATCAGCGCCTCGGCCGCCTCGATCCGGTACCGCGGCTTCGACGTGCGGGCCTTCGCGCCGCGCTGCAGCCAGGCCAGTTCCTTGCGCGCGAGGTTGCGCCGCTTCTCCTCCATCGACGCCGCGAGCCGTGCCCGCTCGGCGCGCGCGAAGATCCAGTCGGCGTACCCGCCCTCGTACTGCTCGACGCGGCCGTCGGCGACCTCCCAGGTCCGCCCGCACACCGTGTCCAGGAACCACCGGTCGTGGGTGACGACCACGAGCGCGGACCGCCGCGCCAGCAGGTGGTCGGCGAGCCAGCGCACGCCTTCCACGTCCAGGTGGTTGGTCGGCTCGTCGAGCACGAGCAGGTCCAGGTCGCCGATCAGCGCGGCGGCCAGCGCGACCCGGCGACGCTCCCCACCGGACAGTGTCCCGGTGGGGTTGTCCAGCCCCAGCTCGGTGATCCCGAGTCCCTCCACAATGGACCGGACCCGGGAGTCGGCCGCCCACTCGTGCTCGGCGTCGAAACCGGCCAGCACGGCGTCGCGGATCGTGCTGCCCTCGGCGAGCTCGGTGCGCTGGGTGACGACCGCGAGCCGCAGCCCGCGGACCTGGCTGACCCGGCCCGAGTCCGGCTCGGCGAGTCCGGAGAGGACCTCCAGCAGCGTCGTCTTGCCGCCACCGTTGAGGCCGACGACGCCGATGCGCTCGCCTTCGCCGACACCGAGGGAGACGTTGTCCAGCAGCGGGCGGACCCCGTAGGACTTGGAGACCGCCTCGAGGTTGATCAGATTTGCCACTACGCGTGCACCTGCGGAGGAGTGGGTCGGTGTTCGTCGCCGCCAACGAGCCGCGCGCCCGGCACCGGGCCGTGCGCGACCCGGACCGTCCGGCACACCCCGGCCCCGGCCAGCTCGGCCGCGACCTCGAGGGCGGATTCCGCGTCGGCGCACAGGAACGCGCATGTCGGGCCGGAACCGGAGACGGTGCCGGCCAGCGCACCGGCGTTCACCCCGGCACGCAGCGTGCGGCGCAGGCCGGGCCGCAGCGACACCGCGGCGGCCTGCAGGTCGTTGCCGAGCAGCAGGGCCAGCTGACGCGGGTCGCCGGAGGCCAGCGCCTCGACGACCGGCGCGTGCGAGCCCACGCGCGGCGGGTTGCCGGTCTCGCGGAGCCGGTCCAGCTCCTGGTAGACGCGCTCGGTGGACAGCCCGCGCTGGTCGAACGCGAGCACCCAGTGGAAGGTGTGCCGGGACAGCACCGGGACCAGCTGCTCACCGCGGCCGGTGCCCAGCGCGGTGCCGCCGTAGAGCCCGAACGGCACATCCGAGCCGAGCTTCGCGGCGATCCCGGCCAGCTCGTCGCGCCCGATGTCCAGCTTCCACAGCGACGCGAGCGCGACCAGCGTGCCCGCGGCGTCGGCGCTGCCGCCCGCCATACCCCCCGCGACGGGGATCCCCTTGCGGAGGACCACCCGGACGTTCGACGCGCCGTCGGTCTTGCCGACGTGCGCGGCCAGCGCCTCGACCGCGCGCCAGGCGAGGTTGCTGGCGCCGGTGGGCACGACCTGCTCACCCTCGCCGTAGACCTCGACGCCCGGCTCCTCGGCCAGCGCGACGGTGACCTCGTCGGTCAGCGAAAGCGCGTGGAAGACGGTCGTCAGATCGTGGAAACCGTCCGGGCGCAGGTCGCCGACCGACAGGTGCAGGTTGATCTTGGAGGGCACCCTGACGGTGACAGGTGGCGGTACGACGGCGAGCACCAGTCAAGCCTACGTGCCCCCCGGAGAGCGCGGAGAGGCAAGCTCCAGTGCGACGCGCAACGCCACCTCGGCCGACTCCGGCGACGGGTTCTCGTCCAGGAACTGCGGGCTGTTGCCGACCATCAGCGCGATCAGCGCCAGCCGCGCGCGCAGCTGGTCCTCGGGGGCGGCGTCGGCCGGGACGAGGAAGGTGAACAGCTCCTTCATCCGCTTGGCCAGGACGTGCCCGGCGTGCAGCTCCTTGAGCGCGGGCTGGTTGTCCTGCATGAACCGCATGATCGGCCCGAACCGGCCCTGGATCAGCGCGGAGAGCCGGCGCAGCAGCTCCTCGCGGGCCCGCGCGTGGTCGTCCTGCGCCCGCGCCCACTCGATGATCTCGTCGAGCGAGGTGCCGATGTCCTCGATCAGGCTGTGGACGATGTCCTCTTTCGTGCGGAAGTGGTAGTAGAGCGCGGCCTTGGTGACGCCCAGCGCCTCCGCGATCTCCCGCAACGACGTCTTCTCGTAGCCCTGCTCGACGAACAGGTCCAGCGCGATCTGCTGGATGCGCTCGCGCGTGTCGGTCCGCCGCCCCGCCATGACCGTCCTTCCTGAGGAACTCTCAAACTTGCTTGACGACCGGCTAGCAATGGGCCTACCGTGTCGTCGGCGCCATTACTTGTCGGCCGACTAGCAATGGTTGCTCTCAGTCTAACCCAGTTCTCCACCAGGGGGTTCCACCATGACCACCACCACTCCGGCGCCGGTGACGGCGCCCACGGATTCGAGGAAGTGGCTGGCGCTCGCCGTCGTCGGGCTCGCCCAGCTGCTCGTCATCATCGACACGACGATCGTCAACATCGCGTTGCCCACCGCCCAGGCCGACCTCGGCATGTCCGACGTCGCCCGGCAGTGGACGATCAGCGCCTACACGCTGGCCTTCGGCGGTCTGCTGCTGCTCGGCGGGCGGCTGGCCGACCGGCTGGGCCGCAAGAACACGCTCATCGTGGGCGCGCTCGGCTTCGCCGCCGCCTCCGCGCTGGGCGGGATGGCCTCCGGGCCTGGCCTGCTCATCGCCGCCCGCGCGGCCCAGGGGGTCTTCGCCGCGCTGCTGGCGCCGTCCACGCTCTCGCTGCTGACCATCACGTTCACCGAGGCGAAGGAGCGGGCCAAGGCGTTCGGGATCTTCAGCGCGATCATGATGTCCGGCGGCGCGCTCGGCTTGGTGGCCGGTGGCGCGCTGGCCGAGTACGCGTCCTGGCGCTGGTGCCTGTACGTGAACCTGCCGATCGCCGTCGCCGCCGCCGTCGCGGGCTGGTTCGTGCTGCCGAAGGTGCCGGGCCACCGGTCGACGCGGCTGGACTGGTTCAGCGCGGTGCTGGGCAGCGCCGGGATCGCCGGCCTCGTCTACGGCCTGTCCGAGGCCGCCGGCCGCGGCTGGGGTTCGGCGGTGGTGCTCGGCACGCTGGCCGCCGCGGTGGTGCTGCTGGCCGGGTTCGTGTTCCGGCAGGCCCGGGTCGGGAACCCGCTGCTGCCGCTGCACGTCGTCGCCGACCGGACCCGCTCGTCGGGCTTCCTGACCATCGCGATCGCCGCGTTCGGGATGTTCGGGATGTTCCTGTTCGTCACCTACCAGCTGCAGGCGATCATGGGCTTCGGCGCGCTCGGCGCCGGACTGGCGTTCCTGCCGTTCCTGGCGGCCAACGTGACGGTCTCGACCCTGCTGACGCGGCGGCTGATCCCGCGGACCGGGCCGCGCCCGCTGCTGGTGATCGGGCTCCTGCTGATGGCGGCCGGGCTCGCCGGGCTGACCCAGTTGTCGGTCGACACGTCTTACTGGAGCCTCATCCTGCCGGTGACGCTGGTGCTCGGGGCCGGCGCCGGGCTGGCGATGCCGACGGTCATGAACATCGCGACCGCCGGGGTGGAGCCGGCGGACTCCGGGGTGGCGTCGGCGTTCATCACGACCTCCCAGCAGGTCGGCGCGTCGATCGGCACGGCGTCGCTGAACACGATCGCCGCGAGCGCGACCGCCTCGGCCGCCGGGCTGGCCCTGCCCGCGGCGACCGTGCACGGGTACGCCGTGGCGAACGGCTGGGCCGCGGGGATCGTGGCACTCGGCGCTATCGCGGTCGGGGTCCTCGTCCGCAAGTGAGACGAGCGGAGGGGCGTCCCGGACGGGACGCCCCTCCTGCCGTGTGCGGGATCAGGCCGCGACGACGCTCTTCGGGCCTTCCTTCGGGTGCACGACGGAGGCGCCGCGGTCGGCGATCCACGCCAGCGCGGCGTCGGCCTGGCTGCCGTTGACGCCGACCCGGAAGCGGGCCACCGGGGTGTCACCGACGCGGGTCAGGCCGCCGCCGATCGTGGCGAGCTCGACCTCGAACCGCGCGGAAGCCTCGGGCAGCAGCGCGCCGACGGCCGCGAAGCCGATCAGCACGACGTCGACGGACCGGTCGTAGCTCGACGACTGGCTGCGCGGCGTGTCGATCGGGGGCAGCAGGCTCTGCGCGACCTTGCTCGCCGGGTTGGCCAGCAGCTCCAGCACGGTGCCCTGCTCGACGAGCCGCCCGTCCTCCAGCGCCGCGACCCCGTCGCAGACGCGCCGCACCGCGGCGCCGTCCTGGGTGGTCAGCAGCACGGTGACGCCCAGCTCCGCGCGGGCGCGGTCGAGGACGGTCAGCACGCCGCCGGTCTCCTCCGCGCCGACACCGGCGGTCGGGTCGTCGGCGAGCAGCACGGCCGGGCCGGCGGCGAGCGATCGCGCCAGCGCGACGCGGCGGCGCTGTCCCGGGGTCAGCTCGCTCGGGCGCAGCGCGGCGCGCTGGGTCAGGCCGGCCAGGTCGAGCAGGCGGCCGACGCGGCTGCGGCGCTGCGGACCGTCCAGGCCGAGCTGCTCCAGCGGGGCCGCGACGTTGCCGGCCACGGTGCGCTCGGCGTGCAGCACCGGCTGCGCGTCCAGCACCGCGACCTGGCGGCGCACCTCACGCAGCCGCCGCCCGTCGAGGCCGGTGGTGTTCAGGCCGTCCAGGCGCACGACACCGCGGTCGGGCTTCTCCTGCAGGGCGATGCACCGGGTCAGGGTGGACTTGCCGGAGCCGGCCGGGCCGACGACGCCGAACAGGGCGCCGGCGGGCACCTCGACGCTCACGTCCCGCAGGGCGTGGACGGGCTTGGCGGCACCGGGGAAGGACTTGGTCAGGTTTTCGACAGTGATCACGAATGGCTCCAGCACAACAGGCGCGAACGCGCCGACCGCACACCAAGGCGACCGTCCAGTGCGGACGGTCAGGCGAAGACAGGGAAAAGTGGTGGTTCAGAAGCGGTCAGCGACGACACGCACAGACCGTGCGACGACATTCGTCGACGACGCGGCGCCTCGTGAGCATCGTGCGATACACAGGAATCCTCCATCGGTCCTGGCGTTAGCACCTGCCCCGGGTGGGGTGGTTGCTGCGGCTTCGGCGAGCCAGGTCTCTCAGCCGCTCGGGATGGATACCTCAAAGAGTAGAACGGACTTCACATCTTTTTGGCAAGTCCCCGGCGCGGATCAGGTGCGAGATCACACCAACGGTGGTAAGGACTTGCTCGCCGCGATCCTGGCGAAGTCCCTTACCCCGAGCTGCTCGCCCCGGGTGCGCGGATCGACACCGGCCGCGCGGAGGATCGCCTCGGCCCGCTCCCCCGAACCGGCCCACGACGCCAGCGCGGCGCGCAGGGTCTTCCGGCGCTGGGCGAAGGCGGCGTCCACGACGGCGAACACCTCGTCCCGGTTCGCGTCCGACACCGGTTCCGCGGACCGCTCGAACGCGACGAGCGCGGAGTCCACGTTGGGCACCGGCCAGAACACCGCGCGGGGCACGGGCGCGACCTTGCGGGCCGGGCCGTACCAGGCGAGCTTCACGCTGGGGACGCCGTAGATGCGGCTGCCCGGGCCGGCGGCCATCCGGTCGGCGACCTCGGTCTGGACCATCACCAGGCCGTGCGCCAGCGAGGGCAGCTCGGCGAGCAGGTGCAGGACCACCGGGACGGCGACGTTGTAGGGCAGGTTGGCGACCAGGTGCGTGGGCTCCTGGGCCAGGTCCGCGCGCCGGAGCTTGAGAGCGTCCCGGATCTGGACGGTGAACCGGGGGACGGCTTCGGGCGCGCGCTCGGTGATGGTGACCGGCAGGCGCTGCCCGAGGACCGGGTCGATCTCGACGGCGGTGACCGTGGCCCCCGAGTCCAGAAGGCCGAGCGTCAGCGAACCCAGGCCCGGGCCGACTTCGAGGACGTGATCGCCGTCGCCCACTCCGGAGAGGTCGACGATGCGGCGGACGGTGTTGGGGTCGTGCACGAAGTTCTGGCCGAGCTTCTTCGTGGGACGGACGTCCAGCTCGGCGGCCAAGCCCCGGATCTCGGCTGGTCCGAGCAGTGCTGTCACGTCTGGTGATGCTACTGGCCCGCCCCACCCCCACCACCGCGAGTCCCACGCTCCCGCGCGCGAGTCCCACGCTCAGGTCCGCGAGTCCCACGTCCCCGCGCGCGAGTTCCGCATTCGCGGCAGGCCACCCGCAAAAAAAGATGACCCCGGCCACCGGCCGGGGTCATCATGGTCTTGCTCGGGGGGTCAGCTGGTCGCCTTGGCGCCGCAGACCGGCCAGGCTCCGTAGCCGCCGCGGTCGTCGCGCACCTTGGTCGCCACCGCGATCTGCTGTTCGCGCGTGGCCTGGTGCGGGTAGGCCGCGTACTGGTCGCCGCCGTAGGCGTCCCACGTGCTCTTGTTGAACTGCAGGCCGCCGTAGTAGCCGTTGCCGGTGTTGATCGACCAGTTGCCGCCGGACTCGCACTTCGCGATGGCGTCCCAGATGGCGCTGTCGCTGATCACCGGCTGCTTCGTGCCGACCCGGACGATCTTCGGCTTGGCCTCGACCAGCACCTTGGTCGACAGCTCCTCGCGGGCGGTCTCCTTGCCGTTGCGCTTGGTGATCCGGTAGGTCACCAGCTTCTTGCCCGCGGTGCCCGGGTCCTGGACGACCTCGTCACCGGCGTCGAGGGTCGCGTCCTTGATCTCCTGGACCTCGGGCGCGATCTCCTCTTCCTGGTTGATCACGGACACGCCGGTGCGGGAGATGTGCACCTCGGCGCCGTTGGCCAGCTTGAGGCCGAGCCCGCCGTCGATCTCGTCGTCCGGGCCGAGCGACAGGCCCTGCTCGGCCAGGAACTCCTCCGCGGTGATCGCGGTGGTGCTCACCTGGCGCGGGGCGGCGTCGCCGTCGAACACGGTGATGTTCTTGAGGGTCTTGACCTCGACGGTCGCGCCGTCCAGCGGCAGCTCCGCGTCCAGCGGCATCGAGTACGCGGTGCCCGGGCCGAACTGGCCGCTCAGGCCCAGCTGCGTGATGGCCTCCTGGAGGCTCGTCGCGCGGACCCACAACTCGCGGGCGACCCCGTCGACGACGAGGTTCAGCTTGCGGCCGCGCTCCAGCTTGATGACGCCACCGTCACCGACCGGCGCCTGCGGCGAGGGGGACAGCGCGTCGTGCTCACCGACGGTGAGACCGGCGTCCTCGAGGACCTCGCCGACCGTCTTGCCGAAGCTGTGCACGGTCTGCGTGTGGCCGTCGACGTCGACGGTCACGCTCTTGTTCATGGCCAGCGCGGCCGCGCCGCCGCCGGTCAGGCTGATCAGGAGGGCCAGGACCGAGCCCCGGAGGAACCGGCGCTTCCAGGTCTTGACCGCGGTGACGAGGGCCTTCTCCGGCTCCTCTTCGGCCTCCACGGCGGCCGTGCGGTCTTCGGACACCGCATCCGGGATGGCCAGCGCCGGGAGCATCGTGGTCTCGGCGTTGATCAGCCGGATCAGCTCGTCGACGTCGATCTCGGCCTCGGCCATGAGATCGTCCGCGTCGCTACCCAGAACCGTGCGGATGTCGTGCTCGGTGACGGCCAGGTCGTCCGAGAACGCGTCGGCGTCGGGCCAGTCGAGGGTGCCCACGGCGCCGCCACGGCTGGACTCGAACCAGTCCATCGCCTCGGTCGGGCGCGCGTCGGCCCATCTACTACCAGTCACAGCAGGTCGATCCCTTTCGCACTACGGCTCCCGGAAGTCGTCGCCATCCCCGATCCCGACCTGCACTGGCTTGACTCCGGGTGTCCCGCGCTTCGCCCGGTTGGAGCGATCATGCGGCACGGTCACGGGACAGTAACGGACCCCGGGAGGTTGCGCAAACACCGGGCGGAATGTCGTGGCGTTCGTCACTCCTCCAGGTGGATGGTTGATTTCCACGAATGTCGCAGTCCGTTCAACCCGACGTGACGGACGGGAGCCGGAAGACGCGTTCGGCGGTCTCCGACACCGCCGAACAGACGCCTTCCAGGTCTTCCGAACGGAGGTCGGCGAGGAAGTGGACCGTGTACGCCGTGCAGTACGGCTCGTTCGGGCGGCCGCGGAACGGGTGCGGCGTCAGGAACGGCGCGTCGGTCTCGACGAGGAACTGCCCGGATGGCACCAGCTTCGCCGCGGCCTGCAGCGCGCGGGCGTTGCGGAACGTGACCGTGCCGGCGAACGACAGCACGTACCCGGCGTCCACGCAGCGGCGGGCGATGTCCTCGTCACCGGAGAAGCAGTGGAACACCACGGTCTCCGGCGCGCCCTCCTCGTCCAGGATCCGCAGCACGTCTTCGTGCGCGTCCCGGTCGTGGATCATCAGCGGTTTGCCGATCCGCTTGGCGAGGTCGATGTGCCAGCGGAACGCCTCCCGCTGGGCCTCCGGCGGTGAGTAGTCCCAGTAGTAGTCCAGGCCGGTCTCGCCGACCGCGACCACCCGATCCTGCCGCGCCAGACGCTCTATTTCGGACTGTTCCGGCTCGCCGAAGTCCTTGGTCCGCGTGGGATGGATCGCCACCGCGGCCCACACCCGTTCGTCCCAAGTGGACGCCTGAGCGGCCCAGCGGGCGGCGTCGAGGTCGTCGGCGACGGTCACCATCCGGGTCACCCCGGCCGCCGCGGCGCGGTCGGCCAGCTCGGCGACGTCGGCCGCCGTGACCGCACCGCAGGCGTCTAGGTGCGTGTGCGAGTCGACCACCGGCGCCGGAAGGCGCTCCGGCACCGGCGGTCGTTCCTGCTTGCTCACTGCGCGATCGGGGCCCACTCCGGCCCGGTCTCGCCCAGCTTCGGGTCGAGCTTGGCGAACAGCGGCGTCGGCTTGGCCAGCGGACGGCCGACCTCGATCGGGATCGACTCCCAGCGCGCCTGCTCGGCCGCGTAGTCACCGGTCAGGATCGGGTTGATCCGGCCGGGGATGTCCAGGTCCTCGACGTCCTGCAGCTCCGGCTGCGCGGCCCACACGCCGGTGCCGCCCAGCGCCTCGTGCACCTTCTGCGCCGAGTGCGGCAGGAACGGCGTGAGCAGCGTGTTCGCGTCCGACACCACCTGCAGCGCGGTGTGCAGCACCGCGTCGCGGCGCTCCGGGTCGTCCTTGAGCTTCCACGGCTCCTGGTCGGACAGGTACCGGTTGGCCGCCGACACGACCCGCATCGCCTCGGTGGCGGCCAGCTTGAACCGGGACCGCTGCAGGTGCCCGCCGACGGTCTCGAACGCCTTGCGGGACAGCGCCTTCAGCTCCTCGTCGGCCGGCGCCGGCTTGACCGGGGCCGGGATGGCGCCGTTGTTCTTGTGCGCCATCGAGATCGAGCGGTTGACCAGGTTGCCCCACTCGTTGGCCAGCTCGAAGTTGGTGCGGCGGACGAACTCGTCCCAGGTGAAGTCGGTGTCCTGGGTCTCCGGGCCGGCCACCGCGATGAAGTAGCGCAGGGTGTCCGGGCCGAACTCGCGCAGGAAGTCGTTGACGTAGATGACCGTGCCGCGCGAGGTGGAGAACTTCGACCCGCTCATGGTCAGGAACTCGCTGGATACGATCTCGTCCGGCAGGTTGAGCCTGCCGTACGGGCCGACCTGACCGCCCTTATCCCCGGCGCCGTTGTGGCCGAGCAGCAGCGCCGGCCAGATCTGGGCGTGGAAGGTGATGTTGTCCTTGCCCATGAAGTAGTAGCCGCGCGCGTCCGGGTTGTTCCAGAACTCCTGCCAGGCGTCCGGGTTCCCGCTGCGGCGGGCCCACTCGACGCTGGCCGAGAAGTAGCCGATCACCGCGTCGAACCACACGTAGAACCGCTTGAGCGGCTGGTCGCGCCAGCCGTCCAGCGGGATCTTCACGCCCCAGTCCAGGTCACGCGTGATCGGCCGGGGCCGCATGTCGTCGAGCAGGTTCTTGGTGAAGTTGACGACGTTGGGCCGCCAGTCCGTCTTGGTCGACAGCCACTTGCCGAGGCTCTCGGTGAACGCCGGCAGGTCGAGGAACAGGTGCTCGGTCTCGACGAACTTGGGCGTCTCGCCGTTGATCCGCGACTTCGGGTTGATCAGCTCCGCGGCGTCCAGCTGGTTGCCGCAGTTGTCGCACTGGTCGCCGCGCGCGCCGTCGTACCCGCAGATCGGGCAGGTGCCCTCGATGTAGCGGTCGGGCAGCGTGCGGCCGGTGGACGGGCTGATCGCGCCGGTGGTCGTCTTGGGCACGACGTAGCCGTTGCGGTGCAGCGCCAGGAAGATCTGCTGCGTGACCTCGGCGTGGTTGCCGGTGCTGGTGCGGGTGAACAGGTCGTAGGTCAGCCCGAGGCCCTGCAGGTCCTGGCCGATCTGGCGGGTGTACTTGTCGGCCGTCTGCTGGGAGGTCAGGCCCTCCTTGTCCGCCTGGACGGTGATCGGGGTGCCGTGCTCGTCGGTCCCGGACACCATGAGCACCCGGTTGCCGGCCATTCGCTGGTAGCGCGAGAACACGTCCGACGGGACGCCGAAGCCGGAGACGTGGCCGATGTGACGGGGCCCGTTGGCATAAGGCCAGGCCACCGCCGTCAACACAGGGATGCTCATGCCTGTTTAGCGTACGGATGCCGTCTCGTGCATTGTTACCTGGGAAGGCTTAAGGAGGTCGGGTGTCGCCGACGCGGCTGCTGGTGCTGGGCGTCGTACGGATGTACGGCAAGGCGCACGGCTATCAGGTGCGGCGTGAGCTGCTGACCTGGTCGGCCGACCGGTGGGCCAACGTCCAGCCCGGGTCGATCTACCACGCGCTGAAGAAGATGGCGGCCGAGGGCCTGCTGGAGGCGGTGCCCGACGAGCCGGAGGGGCGCGGGCCGGACCGGGTCGCCTACCGGCTGACCGGAGACGGCGAGACCGAGTTCCAGGTCCGGCTGGCCCAGATGCTGAGCCAGCTCGGCGAGAACGACGCGCAGAACGCGTTCGGCTTCGCCGCGGCGCTCACGTTCCTGACCTGCCTGCCCCGGCAGCGGGCGGCGTCCCTGCTGCAGCACCGGCTGACCCAGATGGAAGGCCAGCTCGCGTCGGTCCGGCACGTGCTGGGGCACGGCGTCGAGTGGGGCCAGCCGGCGCACGTGAACGAGCTGTACCGGCTGTGGGCCACCAACGTCTCGGCGACGATGGAGTGGGTCCGCAACCTCATCAAGCGGCTGGAGGACGGCGAGTACGTCATGGCCGACGACCCGGGACGCAGCTTCGGCGAGCCGCCCCGGTGATCAAGTAATCAAATTTGACTACGGCGCGATAGTTGGGGCAGAGTGGCCGCGCTCACTAGTCAAATTTGACTACTGACTCAAGGGGGATCTTCTGATGATCAAGGCACGCGGCCTCGCGCGGACGTTCACCGCGCGCGGCCGCAGCGTCGAAGCCGTGAAGGGCGTCGACATCGACGTCGCCGAGGGCGAGCTGGTGGGGTTCCTCGGCCCGAACGGCGCGGGCAAGACCACGACCCTGCGCATGCTGACCACGCTGCTGCGCCCGACCGCGGGCGAAGCCCAGGTCGCCGGGCGCGACCTGCTGGCCGACCCGGTCGGCGTGCGCAGGCAGATCGGGTACGTCGCGCAGGGCGGCGGCGTGACCCCGGAGATGAAGGTGCTCGAGGAGATCGAGCTGCAGGGCCGCCTCTACGGCATGTCGAAGGAGAACTCGCTGCGCCGCGGCCGGGAGCTGGTCGAGCAGCTCGACCTGGTCAACCTGGACCAGCGGCTCACCAAGACCCTGTCCGGCGGCCAGCGGCGGCGGCTGGACATCGCGCTGAGCCTGATCCACGACCCGAAGCTGATCTTCTTCGACGAACCGACCACCGGGCTCGACCCGCAGAGCCGCGCCAACCTGTGGGAACACATCCGGCGGCTGCGCGCCGACCACGGCGTGACGCTGTTCCTCACCACGCACTACCTGGACGAGGCCGACTCGCTGTGCGACCGGATCCTGGTGATCGACAACGGGCGGATCGTGGCCGAGGGGTCACCGGACTCGCTCAAGGCGCGCGTGTCCGGGGACGGCGTGACGATCGGGGTGGCCCCGGAGTTCGTGGGTGCCGCGGCCGAGGTCGCCGGGCGCCTGGCCGGCGCGCACGAGGTGACCACCGGCGACGGCGTGGTGCGGTTCCGGGTGCCGCGCGGGGACACCGCGCTGCCGGAGCTGCTGCGCCGGCTGGACGCCGACGGCATCGCGATGACCTCGATGCAGGTGCACCGGCCGACGCTGGACGACGTGTTCCTCACGCTCACCGGCCGCTCGCTGCGGGACGCCGAGCAGTCCCAGACCTCCCCGGAGGCCGCCCATGTTGCGTGACACGTGGCTGATCTTCAAGCGGGACTGGACGTTGTCCATGCGCAATCCGGCGTGGGTGATGATCGGCATCATGCAGCCGGTGCTGTACCTGGTGCTGTTCGGGCCGCTGATGGAGAAGGTCGTCAGCAGCACGCCGGGCTTCCCGCCGGGCAGCAGCTGGACGATCCTGACACCGGCGCTGATCATCCAGCTGGCGCTGTTCAGTTCGTCGTTCGCCGGGTTCGCGCTGCTGATGGACTACCGCAGCGGGGTGCTGGAGCGGTTGCGGGTCACGCCGGCGAGCCGGGTCGGGCTGCTGCTGGGCAAGGTGGCGAACAACGTGATCCAGGCGGTCATCCAGGCCGTGCTGATCACGGTGCTGGCGTATGTCGCGTTTGGACTGGACGCGCCGGTCGGCGGGGTGCTGCTGAGCCTGGTGATCGTCGGCCTGGTGGCGGCGACGCTGGCTTCGGCGTCGTACGCGGTGGCGCTGACGCTGAAGAGCGAGCAGGCGTTCCCGGCGCTGCTCAACGCCGTGCTGATGCCGGTGCTGCTGCTGTCCGGCATCCTGCTGCCGATCACCAGCATCCTCGCGCCGGACTGGCTCTACACCCTCTCGCGGATCAACCCGTTCACCCACGTGGTCGACGCCGAGCGGGCCACGTTCCGCGGCGACCTCACGATGGACGCCCTGATGACCGGCTCGATCATCCTCGTGGTGATGGCGGTGCTCGCGGTGTTCTGGGGCACGCGGACCTTCCAGAAGGAGAACGCCTGACCGACGCGGCCGCGGTCGCCGACCGGTGATTTCGCCGATGCCGCGGCGACCGCGGCCGCACCACACTGGCCCTCCCCACACCACGGAGGTGACCAGTGCGCACAGCCGTCCTCGCAACGCTCCTGGCGGTGTTCGCCGCGGTACTGCCCGCCACGGCCGCGGCCGCCACCCCGACGATCACCACGCCACCCGCGGGCAGCCACGGGTTTCCGTTCCTCGCCGCGGCCGAGGACCTCGGCTCGTTCGGCTACACCGAGAGCGAGTACTTCATCTCGGGCACCGCGACCGCCTACGCCAAGTCCGGGCTGTGGACCTCGAGCGGCCGCTGGGACGTCCGGCCGACCACCCAGGCCGGGTACCGGACCCGCCTGCTGGTGCGGCGCCCGAGCGATCCCGCGCGGTTCAACGGCACCGTCGTCGTGGAATGGCTCAACGTCAGCGCCCAGCTGGAGCTGTCGCCGGACTACTGGTTCACCCGCGACGAGCTGCTGCGCCGGGGCTACGCGTGGGTCGGCGTGTCCGCGCAGTCGGTCGGCGTCAACGGCGGGCTCGGGGACATCGCCGGGCTGCGCGGCTGGGACCCGGCCCGCTACGGCAGCCTCGTGCACCCCGGCGACGCGTACGCCTACGACATCTTCTCCCAGGCGGGGCAGGCGTTGCGCACCCCGGACGGGCCGGATCCGTTGGGCGGACTGGAGATCCGGACGCTGCTCGCCGACGGGGAATCGCAGTCGGCCGGGTTCATGACCACCTACGCCAACGCCGTCCAGCCGGTGTCCGGCGTCTACGACGGCTTCCTGATCCACAGCAACAGCGCGGTCGCCGCACCGATCAGCGGGCGGCCGGCCGACGTCCTGACGATGCCGAACCCGAGCCGGATCCGCACCGACACCGCGGTGCCGGTGTTCGTGGTGCTGACCGAGACCGACGTGCCGGGCGCGTCCGCGGCCCGGCAACCGGACACCGACCGGGTCGTGCACTGGGAGCTGGCCGGCACGGCGCACGGTGACCAGTGGGCGTTCGACCTCGGCGACCCGACGCTGAAGAAGTCGGTCGGCTCGGCCGCGCCCCAGCCGGACTGCGCCGCGGGTTCGGCGCCCTTCAACGACGGCCCCGGCCACTACTCGATGAACGCCGCACTGCGCTACCTCACCACGTGGGCGCAGGGCGGTCCGCGCCCGGCGAGCGGCGCGCTGCTCGACGCCGACCGCCGCGATCCGCGCACCGGACTGGCCCTCGGCGGCATCCGGCTGCCCGATGTCGCCGTGCCGACCCGCACGCTCAGCGGCGAGCGGGACACCTCGGGCAGCGGGGTGTTCTGCGGCCTCTACGGCGCCCGCGACCCGTGGAACGGCGACGCCGACCCGTGGGACCAGCACGACGCCGGCGACCCGTCCGACCCGTCGTACCCGCCCACCGCGGAACCGGTGCTGAGCCGCCTGTACCCGACCAACGCCGACTACGTGAGCAAGGTGCGGGCCGCCGCCGAGTCCTCGGTCACCGCCGGGCACCTGCTGCCCGAGGACGCGGCCGCCATCGTCGAGGCGGCACGGCACTCCGGAATCGGCGGTTGACCGCGGCCGGCAGACCCCGGCCGGACCGGGGACTGCCGGCAGCCGCGGATCTCCCGGGCAGCCTCTCGTGTACTTGCCGTGCATCACACCCTTTTCGGGTGGTGCGTCGATACGGCAACCGGGGCTTTCCGCGCTTATGGTGACTACACAGTGTCTTGAGGAGCGCATTTCGGAAATGTGAAGGCGGCGGTTTGACGGAGGGCAGCACGGAGCGCGGGATCAACCTCGCGCTGCACGCGACCGTGGCGGACTGGGACGCGGTCCGTTCCGGCGCTGTCTCGTTCGCCTCCATCACCGTCACCGAGAACACGAACTGGCTCGACCACGGCGCGGGCAAGCAGATCGAGGCGGCGCAGCGAGCGGGTCTCCGCACCGGCATCCGCCACTACGCGCGTCCGGGCGCGCCCCACGACCAGGCCGAGCTGTGCGTGCGGGCGGGACGCAGGCTCGGGGTGTTCGGACCCGGTTCGCTCGCGCCGACGCTCGAGGTCGAAGCGGAAGGCGTCGACGACCGGTTCGTGAAGGCGTGGATCAAGACCGTGCGGCAGTCCGCGGGCATCCAGCGGGTCGTCATCTACGCCGACTACGCGCTCTGGCTGCGGCGGCTGCACCCGGAGAAGTGGGCCGACCGCGAGGTCGTGCTGTGGGTGGCGCGGCACAACGACATCCCGGGCCGGCCGGGCTGGTTCCACCCGCGCCTGGCGCTGCACGAGCACAGCTCGGTGCCCCCGATGCCCGGCGTGTCCGGTCCGATCGGGATGGACGCGCTGGTGTACCCGTTCACGCTGGCCGACCTACTGCTCTAGCCGGCTGCGCATCAGGAACACGTTGTACGGCCCCCACTGGGACATCAGGTAGTAGATCTCCGGGCCGTCCAGCGCCCACGGGTGCAGGTACCCGCCGTAGAGGCCGGGGTACCGGTGCCCGGGCACGGCGGCCTGGCCGGGCGACCACGGTCCGGTGAGCCGGTCGGCGGAGTGCAGCAGGATCGCGCCGCCCGGGTCGTCCAGGTGCATCGCCAGCCACTGTCCGAGGTGGACGTCGTAGGCGACGGACAGCTCGCCGACCGGGCCCGGGATGACCGGCGCGGCGGCGAACTCGTCACGGGTCCAGCCGCGGCCGTCGAAGTACTCGTAGGAGGACGCGTCGAGCAGGTGCGGGATCGCCGCGCGGGCCAGGTAGGCGTCGCCGTGCCGCCCGTTGGTGGTGCCGAAGAGGTAGAGGTGGTCCCCCTCGCGGGCGAGCGCGCACATCTGGAACGGATCGTCCCGCTCGGCGCGGTTGATCCACCGCGCGCTCCAGGGCTTGTCTAGGTCACCCCGTCGCGCGACACGGCGAGGCCGGAGTAGTTGGTGGTCCACTTCCCGGGCGGGCCCCACTGCCGGACGGACATGTAATGGACGATCTGGAGCCCGTCGACGGCCAGGCCGGAGTTCGGGATGACCGTGACCTCGTCGCGGCGCTCGTCCCGCGGGATGACCTGGGCGGCGGTCCCGTCCGGCCGGGCGACGACGCCGTCGAGCGTGAGACCGGCGGCGAGGTCCGTCGTGGTGGAGAACGCGAGGACGTTGCTGCGCCAGTCGGCGCTGTCCGGGCCGCCGCCGTCGCCACCCCAGCCCTCGCCGAAGGTGTCGCCGAACAGCACGAAGACCCGGCCGTCCCCGCCGTCCCACGGGATGCCGAGGTCGGTGCCGTGGATGGCGAACCGGTCGGTCCGGTTGATCGAATCGGCGCCGGTCACCTTGCAGATCTGCTCCGTTTCCGCGATGCGAACCATGGCCCGACCGTAAGTCACAATGGTCCCGTGCGGGTGACACGAACGAGACTGGGCCGAGGCAGGACACCGGACGAGGTGTTGCTGCTCCTCGACGAGCGCGCCCGCTTCCGGGGCATCGGCACGGCGGCCGGTCTGTGCGGCGACTGGTTCGGCTCCCGGGCGGTGCTCGCGCCCGAGGTCCAGCTCCGCCCGGTCACCGACCCGTTCGAGGTCCCGGACCTGCAACCGCGGGTCGAGCCCGCGGATCGCGTCGTCGGCGGCGGCTGGTTCGGATACCTGTCCTACGACCTCACCGACCCCTCCGGTCGCCGCGCCGACCTGCCGAAAGCCGTCTGGGGCTGGGCCGACCACGTCCTGCGGCTGGACGCCGACGGCTGGTGGTGGTTCGAGTCACTCGACGCGGACGCCACCGCGGCGGAGTTCGAACGGCTGCTGAGCCTCCCGGCGCCCTCGCCGAGCTGGCACGCCGGCCCGTTGCACCGTCCGTTACCGGCCGAACACGGCGACGCGGTCAAGGCCTGCGTGCACGCGATCGAGGCCGGTGAGCTGTTCCAGGCCAACATCTGCACCCGCTTCGAGGGCACGTTCGAGGGATCGCCGGCCGCGTTGTTCGCGCAGGGCGTCCGCGGGTTGCGGCCGCGCCGGGCGGCGTTCCTGACCGGTGACTGGGGCAGCGTCGTGTCGTTGTCGCCCGAGCTGTTCCTGGCCCGCCACGGCGACCGCGTCCGCTCCACCCCGATCAAGGGCACCCTCCCCCGCCGCGGCCCCGCCGACGACGCGCTGGCGCGGCGGCTGCGCGAGTCGGTCAAGGACGTCGCCGAGAACGTGATGATCACCGACCTGGTGCGCAACGACCTGGGCCGGGTGTGCGCGGTGGGCAGCGTGCGGGTGCCCGAGCTGCTGCGCGTCCGGCCCGCGCCCGGGGTGTGGCACCTGGAGTCGACGGTGGAGGGGCGTGTGGTCACCTCGGACGCCGAGCTGCTGGCCGCGACGTTCCCGCCGGGCTCGGTCACCGGCGCCCCGAAGATCCGGGCGCTGGAGCTGATCGCGGAGCTGGAACCCCGCCCGCGCGGCGTCTACACGGGTGCGATCGGTCTGGCCTCCCCGGTGGCCGGCCTGGAACTGAACGTGGCGATCCGCACGTTCGAGCTGCACGGCGACCGCATCGCCCTCGGCGTGGGTGGCGGCATCACCGCGGACTCGGACGCGGAGGCAGAATGGCAGGAATGTCTGCACAAGGCCGCACCACTGGAAGCCCTGCTCACCTGATCCGCCCCGGGACGCCCACCGACATCGACGGCGCGGCGGCGACGCTGGGCGCCGCGTTCGCCGACTACCCGTTCACGCGGCACACCGTCGCCGCTGACGCTCACGTCGCCCGGGTGACCGGCCTGCAACGGCTGTTCCTGGAGCACATCGGACTGCCGCACGGACGCGTGTGGGTGAGCGACGACCTGGCGGCGGTGACGGTGTGGACGACGCCGGCCTCCGGGGAGATCGATTTCGGCGAGCTGGGCCCGCGGCTGAGCGACTTGGCCGGCGACCGGGCGGCGGCGGCAGCGGCCGCGGAGGAGGCACTGGCCCCGCACCGGCCGACCGGGCCAGCGTGGTTCCTCGCGACGGTCGGCGTGGCCCCCGACCGGCAGGGCGAGGGCCTGGGACGGGCGGTCCTCGCCCCCGGCCTGCGCGCCGCCGCCGCGGAGGGCCACCCGGCGTACCTGGAAACCTCCCTGGAGGCGAACGTCGGGTTCTACGAGGGCCTGGGCTTCGAGGTAACGGCGAAGGTCCCGCTCCCCGAGGGACCCCTCACCTGGACGATGCGGAAGGCCCCGGCCTGACCCACCCGAGCGGCCACGGCGAATGCCAGGCCGCCGCGCCTGGGTGGTGGCAGGGCCGCCACCCAGGCACCACCCACCTACTCGACGGCGGAGGCCGCCCCCCTCAACGCCGCCGCGCCCGCACAACTCCCTCTCCCCGCCGCCAACGGCCCCAACCCGCGCCGGCAGCCCGACCACTCACGGCCTCAACCCCTCACCAGCCCCCGGACCACCGCTCATGCGCGCCGCCAACGGCCCCAACCCGCACCGGCAGCCCAACCACCACTCACGGCCTCAACCCCTGACCAGCCCCCGGACCACCGCTCACGCGCGCCGCGCTGCCAGCACCGCGTCGTACAGCTCCTTCTTCGACACCCCCGCCGCCTCGGCGACCTCCGCCGCCGCCGACTTCAGCCGCTCGCCGGCCGCCACGCGGGCCGAGACCTCGGCCACCAGGTCCGTCACCGACACCGCCCGCGGCCGGGCGCCCTCCAGCACCACGGTGATCTCGCCGCGCACACCCTCGGCCGCCCACGCGGCCAGCTCCGGCAGCGTCCCGCGCCGGACCTCCTCGTACGTCTTCGTCAGCTCCCGGCACACCGCCGCCCGCCGCTCGTCGCCCAGGGCCGCGGCGGCCTCCGCCAGCGTCGCGGTCAGCCGGTGCGGCGACTCGAAGAACACGACCGTCCGCGGCTCGTGCGCCAGCTCCCGGAACCAGCGCCCCTTCTCACCCGGCTTGCGCGGCGCGAACCCCTCGAAGCAGAACCGGTCGCTGGGCAGCCCGGACAGCGCCAGCGCGGTCGTCACCGCCGACGGGCCGGGCAGACAGGTGACCGGCAGATCCTCCGCCACACACGCCGCTACCAACCGATATCCCGGGTCGGACACGCTGGGCATGCCGGCGTCGGTGACCAGCACGACCGTCTCCCCCGCCCGCAGCGCCTCCAGCAGCTTCGGCAGGCGGGACGTTTCGACGTCCTCGTAGAAGCTGACCACCCGCCCGCGCGGGGTCACGTCCAGCGCGGTGGCCAGCGACCGCAGCCGCCGGGTGTCTTCGGCGGCGATCACGTCCGCCTCGGCCAGTGCGGTGACCAGTCGCGGCGAAGCGTCGCGGGAGTCACCGAGGGGGGTCGCGGCGAGGACGAGCGGCATGGCCTTCACCCTATTAGCCGCGCGGGAACTCCGAGTTCACCCGTGGGTCCCTAGGATCACCCCCGTGACCGCTCTGCTGACCCGACCGGACCAGGTGGACCACCTCCGCCCGCCGACGGACCGTGCCGCCACCCTGCTCGGACGGCCGATGCCCGGCGACCGGCTGCGCGGCTGGGTGGTCACGATCGTCCTGACGCTGGTCGCGGCGGTCACCCGCTTCCAGAACCTCGGCGTCCCCACCGACAAGGGCACCCCGGTCTTCGACGAGAAGCACTACGTGCCGCAGGCGTGGCAGATGCTGCGCAACGGCTGGTTCGAGGACAACGCCGGCTACGAACTGGTGGTGCACCCGCCGCTGGCGAAGCAGCTCATCGCGCTCGGCGAGTGGATGTTCGGCTACAACGGCTGGGGCTGGCGGTTCAGCGCCGCGCTGGCCGGCACGATCATCGTGCTGCTGACGATCCGCATCGCGCGGCGGCTGACCCGCTCGACGCTGCTCGGCGGGATCGCCGGGATCCTGGTCATCTGCGACGGCGTGCTGTTCCTGCAGGCCCGGATGGGCATGCTGGACATCTTCATCGCCCTGTTCGCGCTGTCCGCGTTCGCCTGCCTGCTGTGCGACCGCGACCAGGTGCGACGGCGGCTGGCGGTGGCGGTCGCCGAAGGCTGGGCGGACGAGTCGCCGTGGGGTCCGCGGCTGGGTTTCCGCTGGTGGCGGTTCGCGGCCGGGGTGTGCCTGGGCCTGACGTTCGCGGTGAAGTGGTCTGGCCTGTACTACATGGCGTTCTGCGGGCTGTTGTGCGTCGGGTTCGACGTGGCCGCGCGCCGGGCCGCGGGCGTGCCGCGGCCGTGGGCGGGGACGCTGCGCCGGGACGTGCTGCCCGCGCTGTGGGCGATCGTCGCCGTCCCCGCGCTGCTGTACCTGGCGAGCTGGTGGGCGTGGTTCGCGAGCGAGTCCGGCACCGACCGGCACTACGTCGAGATGCAGGGCATCGACCCCGGGTTCTGGAGCTGGGTGCCGCCGGCGCTGCGGTCGCTGGGCGACTACTCGATGAACGTGCTGCACTTCCACGAAAGCCTGGTCACGCCGAAGAACGACCCGCACCCGTGGGAGTCGAAGCCGTGGACGTGGCCGATGGGGCTGCGTCCGATGCTCTACTACTACGAGTCGGGCAACGGCACGTGCGGCGCGTCGGACTGCATCCGGGCGACGATGCTGATCGGCACGCCCGCGATGTGGTGGCTGGCGTTCCCGATGCTCGCCTGGGGCCTGTGGCGGTGGCTGTTCCGGTTCGACTGGCGCTACGCCGCGGTGCTGGTCGGGTACCTCGCCGGGTTCCTGCCGTGGTTCACCAACATCGACCGGCAGATGTACTTTTTCTACGCCACGCCGATGGCGCCGTTCCTGGTGCTCGGGCTGACGCTCGCGCTGGGCCAGATCCTGGGCAGCGCGCGGCGTGGGTTCGAACGCCGCGGGACGGGGCTGCTGGTGGTGGCCCTGTACGCCGGCCTGGTGGTGGCGAACTTCGCGTGGCTGTGGCCGATTCTGAACGGCGACCCGATCAGCAACGCCCGCTGGCAGGCGGAACTCTGGCTACCGTCCTGGCGATGACCGGGCACGTGGACCGCGCGCGGGAGTCGTCCGACCGGGCCGCGGAGGACTACGCCGAGTTCGCAGGCCCCCGTTTCGCGGCGACCGCGGTGAGCTGGGCGCGTTCGCCGAGCTGGTGACCGGCCGGGTCGCCGATGTCGGCTGCGGCCGAGGTTGTCGCGGTGGCGCGTGCCCGGGTGGTACCGCGGCGGCGCGGACCACGGGAGCACCGCCCAGGTACCGCCCCAGACGCGGCACGATCCGCGCCACGGCCCCCTCAACGACTCGCCTAGACCACGACCCCAACCCGCTCTGGCCGGCGCGGCGCGTCAGCGACGGGGCGGCATCGCCCGGGTGGTGCCGCCCTGGCGGGGCACTATGCGCGTCACCGGGCCGTCCATCGACTTGCCGGACCTCGACAGGAAGCCCTCCACCTCCCGGACCACCGTGTGCAGCGTCGGGCGGCGGCGGGGTTCGTTGTCGAGCGACGCGATCAGCAGCCGGGCGTGCGCGGAGCGCTGCGGCAGCTTCGAGACGGGCTCCGCGCGGGCCGCCGCCATCAGGGCGGCCATCGGCGTCTCGCGGGTGCCTCGCGGCGGGTAGCCGGACAACGCGTAGCTCACGGTGGCCGCCAGCTGCCACGCGTCGGACGCCGGGGAGGCCGCCGCGCCCGCCGCCTGCTCCGGCGCCACGAAGTCCGGGGTGCCGATCATCATCCCGGTCGCGGTCATCGTCGAGTCGCCGCGGCTGCGGGCGATGCCGAAGTCGATCAGGTGCGGCATGCCCTGCGGGTCCAGGATCACGTTCGACGGCTTCACGTCGCGGTGCAGCACACCCTTCTCGTGCGCCGCGGCCAGCGCGCCGGCCATCGTCGCCCACAGGCGGCCCGCCGCGATGTCGTCGAGCGGGCCCATCGTGTCCACCGCGGTGGCCAGCGACTGGCCCTCCAGGTACTCCATGACCAGCGCGAGCCCGTCCGGCTCCTCGATCAGGTCGTAGACCCGCACGCAGTTCGGGTGGTTCACCATGGCGAGCGCCCGCGCCTCGCGGCGCATGCGCTCCTCGGTGTCCCGGTCCGGCGCGTGCGCGATCTTCAGCGCGACCGTGCGACCCAGCTGGTTGTCCACCGCCTGCCACACCGTGCCGAACCCGCCGTGACCGAGACGCTTGATCCGCCGGTACCGGCCGCCGCCGTTGGCCGTCGACCCCGGCGGCACCGGAACCGGGCCGGGCGCCGCGGCGAGCTCCTGCGCGGCCGGCGCGACCGCGGTCGGCGCGTACTGCTTGGGCAGCTGCTGCGGCGGCGGAGGCGGTGGCGGCCCCTGCGGCGGAGGCTCGCGCCGCGGCTCCGGGCGCGGCCGCTCCGGTTTGTTGATGACCGACCACGACGGCGGCCCGACCAGCGCGATCGGGATGATCCCGAGCATGGCGATCGGCAGGAACCCGAGCCACAGGAACACGCCCGCGTTGGCCGAGACACCCACCGAGAAGACCACGAACAGCACGAACCCGGCCCACAGCAGACGGCCCGGCCACTTCGGACCGCGCCGCATCGCCGTGCGGGCCTGCAGGATCATGAACAGCAGCGCGACCACCGGCAGTCCGACGAGCGCGCCCAGGTAGTAGCCGTAGGCGAGGACGTTGCCGGACGGGTAGAAGATCGTTTCGAAGACGTTCTGCCCGCCGCCCAGGTAGTCGCTCTGGGTGCCGATGAACGAGCAGTACTCGCGGTTCAGCGTGGCCAGGTCGGCCTTCGACAGCGACGACGTGCCCTCGGCGGCGGCCCGGTAGATGCCCGAGATGCCGTTGAAGGCCATCCACGGCAGCCCGAACGAGAACACGAACGCGATCACGCCGATGGCGGCGATCGTGCCGGTGTCGTACCGGTTGCCGGTGAACTTCCGCATGAGCGCGACGAGGACCGCGCCGGCCACCGGGAACAGGGCGGTCAACGCCCCCGCGGCCACCGTTGCCCACACCCAGTCGCCGGGGCAAAAGCCCGGGTTGAACAGGGCATGCGCGAGGGACAGCAGCCAGTCCGCGAACGCGTTCACCGCCCGGGTCCCTTCGTGTTCGGGGTCGTCTTCCGGTCTTCCACCCTATTCGCACCTTGGACGCGGCAGGGGGCGGGCGGGTTGCGGTCGGGTTCCGGCCACCCTGCGGAGTGAGGGTCCTCAGATCCCCGGCCGCCAGATCACCGGGGCCAGCCGCTCCGCCTCGACGCGCCACCGCTCCCGCCGGAATCGCAGGACCAGCACCGCCAGCAGGGCACTGCTGACCACCGCACCGGCCACGACGACGGCGATGACGCCGGTCAGCCCGCCCAGCACGACCGCGGCGAGGCCCAGCGCGACGACCGCGGCGACCGCGAACTGTCCCTGGCCGAGCCACACCCACCGTCGTCCCGCCTCCAGCTCGGCCAGCAGACCCTGCGCGCCGGTGGTGAGGCGGGCGTCGGGCACGTTCAGTTCGAGGATCCGGCGGGCCGCCCACGCGCACAAGTCGCGCTGGCGTGCCGAGGTGACGACGGGCATCCCCTCTCTGGTCACACTCCGTGCGGACACGGTCAACGCTTCGAGTGCCAGCGCGAGCCGCAGGCGGAGGTCGGGGTCCGCGGGAGCGGCGGCGAGCTGCTGCTCAAGCGCTTGAACAGCGGTCATCGGGTCGGTCTGTTCGGTCACGGCGAATCTCCTGAAAGGAGTAACCCGGGCGGGGCGCCCAATGCTACCCTCAGTGCTCACTTCTGCACGAGCGGTTGACTGAGGGGACATCGATGCCGCCTCCTGGGGGCCAGCCGACCTCGGCGCGCGTGGCGCTGCTCGCGGGTGTGGCGAACCTCGTCGTCCTCGGCGCCGTGGGCACGGCGCTGTTGCTGGTCCGCGACGACGGCACCCGCGGCGACACCGACCTGGCCGTCGCCACGACCAGCCCGGCCACGACGACCACCAGCACCCGCACGTCGAGCAGCCGCCGCGCCACGACGACCACCACAACCACGACCACCAGCTCGGCCCCACCGGTGAGCGAGGTGACCGGCCCGGCCGCCATCCGCACGGTGATCCCGGAGGGCTGGACCGTCGCACCCACCCAGTCCGCGGGCAGCGTCCAGGCCACCGATCCCGCCGACAGCTCCCGCTACGTCCGCTACGGCGGTTCGGCCGTCCCGAACGTCTCGATCCTGGAGGCCCACCTCGAGGCCGAACGCAACTTCGCCGCGGCCCGGCCCGCCTACTCGCGCATCGAACTCACCCAGACGACCCTGCGCGGGTACGAGGCGATCGTCTGGGAGTTCGAGTGGACCGCGCCGGAGGGCAGACGGCACGTCAAGGCCGAGTACTGGCGCGCGTCCGGCACCGAGTACTTCGTGTACGCCTCGTCGAAGGTCGCCGACTGGCCCGCGATGGTCCCGATCCTGGCCGCCATGACGGAGAACGCGATCCCGTGAGCGAAACGACGATCACCGCCTGGACCGTCCCGCCCCAGGTACGGCCCCAGGACGACACGACGCGGTACCTGTGCGCCGCCGCGCACCTCGACTCCGGCTACGCCGACAACGCGATCCGCGAGTTCCTCACCGAGCCGACCCGCCCGCTGCCGCACTCGCCCGGCTTCGACCCGGCACGCGTGCTGGTCGAGGCGATCGCGTCGCGTGGCCGCCGCAAGCTCCGGGACGGCATCCTCGCGGTGCTGTTCGGCCTGTTCGTCTGGGCCTCGGGCCCGAGCCTGTTGCTCTTCGCGTGGCTCGCGCTCGCGGTGGTCCTGGTGATCCCGTCGATCTGGCGCACGGCGATCAACGTCGCGCTCAAGGCCGCGGTCGTCGCGGTGCTCGGCGCGTTCACACTGGCCGGCCTGCTGCTGTACCTGATCGGCACGATCGATCCGGAGACGACCGAGGACTTCACCGGCGGCTACTACAGCGACTACTACGGCCCGCCGCCCGGCGACGAAGAGGTCTGGTTCTACGTCTCGATCGCGCTCGTCGTGCTGATGCTCGCGATCCTGGTGACCGACCGGCTGGTCGTGCGTTCGCTGCTCGTCGACCGGTTCGGCTACCGGGCCCGCAACCGGCCGCCGGCCGACCCGTTCACCGCCGAGCGCCCGCTGCTCGGTCTGTGCCCGCCGCGGTTTCTGCGGCAGCTGCACCGCTATCGCGACGCCGAGCAGACCCCGCAGGGCACGGTCCCGCTGTTCGTGCACCGCGGGTACAACCCGTTCGTCGGCGCGGGTCTGCACCGCGAATCGTGGTCGATGGCGCTGCCGCTGGAACGGCTGCCGGAGGACCGCAAGCCGGACGGTTCGCCCTTCGACGAGCTGACCACGCCGCTGCTGTACGAGCGGGTCCGCGCGGCGATGGCGGTGTTGCAGGAGAGCGAGTCGCTGTCGCCGGACCGCCGGTTGCGCGAGCTGTCGATCCGGGAGGCCGTGTTCGCCTCCTCCGCCGAGCTGATCGACCACGTGAACCAGCCGGAGTCGGTCGTCTACCTGCGCGGCTTGGACAGCGCGCCGGAACGGCACCTGCCGCCGGGCGAGGTCACCGCGCTGCGGCAGCAGCCGCGTGAGTGGGCCCGCTACTACTTGTGCTTCCAGGTCGAGACGTGGGACCGGGACCTGGTGATGTCCAGCTTCCTGCACGCGGCCGCCGACGCCAGCACCCTGTACCTGGAGTGGACGCCGTGCGTGCTCCCGCCGGTGCGGGACCGCTACCGGGCGGTGGACAAGCTGCCCTCCGGCGTGATCGCCCCGATCGGGCAGGCGCTGCTGCGGCTGGCGCGGCTGCCGGTGACGGTGTGGGGCCGCGCCCGGCACACGCTGGAGTGGATCCAGCCGCTGCGGCAGGATCGCGGCCTGATCAACCCCGACGCCTACGGTTCGCTGCGCACGCTGCGCGAGATGGCCGCCGCCGACGAGGTGGACAGCTATTTCCAGCTGGTCGACGTCGAACGCTACGAGAAGATCCTGCACAGCAGGCTGATGCCGGCGATCAGCCGCATCCTGCGCGACTGCGGTTACTCGCCGGCGAGCTTTGAACGGCAGGCCGCGACGGTGATCCACAAGGAGATCACCATCCACGGCGACAACTACGCGCCGATCAACACCGGCGCGAACAGCGGCTCCATGGACGGCGCGAACGTCCAGTCGGCACCGGCCACGGGAGATTGACGGCATGACCGGCATCAACATCGGCGGCGGCAACTTCGGCCCGATCAACACCGGGACGAACAGCGGATCGATGAGCGGCGCGAACATCAACCAGCAGCAGGCACCGCTCGTCGCCCTGCTCGAGCAGCTGCGTGCCCAGACCGCCGCGCTGGAGGTCGAAGACCGGAAGGCGCTGGATCGCAACCTCGCCGGCCTGCTGGCGGACGCACACAAGGCGCAGGACCCGGAAAACGCCGACGACGTGGAGCCCGAGGTCGTGCGGACCCGGTGGGAGAAGGTCAAGAACCTGCTGTCCCAGGCGTCCGAGGTGAGCGGGACGGTCGCGCAGATCGGCGGGCACATCTCCGGGCTCATCGGGGCTTTCTGAGCCGTCGCCGGGCGCTGGGGTGCGCCGCGTCCGCCTCGCGTGGGCGATGCCGCAGATGACGGCTTGCGGCGCCGGGTGGTGCATGGGCGCGCAGAGCCGCCATCGAGTGGCGTGCGACCTGTGTACTGGGTCTGGACGGGGACCGGGCGAGCCCGCCTCGTCGCGGATCCGGCCGTCAGAGGCGTCCGCGCCGAGCACGGCAAGAGCCTTGTCAGGTCAACCTGCGTCAGCTCACCCGGCCGCTCCCCGCGGCGGATCGGCGTCCCGGTGAGGCGTTGCGGCCGGGTATCCCATGGCGCACCAGGGCTTGACGCACAGTCGAGGCGGGCATGTCCGGGCTCCCCGCGATGTGCGCTTGGCCCGGCGGACGGTCTCCAGGTAGCCGCAGAAGCTCCAGCTCCGTCGGGTGTGGCCGACGGGTGGGCCGTAGGGGGCATGGACGTCGGTGTAGTTGGCGTGTCGGGGGGCTCGTGCGGGTCTCGCCATGACGTCCGGCTGGCTGGGAACGGGCGGCGGTTGCTGGGCGAGCTTGCCGAGGCGGGGCGGCCAGTGGTCGAGATGGGGTGTCGCGGGCGAGCGGCCACAGGTGAGTGCGAGACGAGGGCGAGACCGGCCACAAGCGGGTGTGGGAGGAGGGCCAAGGCCGGCCACAGGTGAGTGTGGAGGAGGGCGAGTGCGGGCTCGCGGATTGCTGCAGTTCGCCGCAGGGCTTGCCAGTGGGGTGGGTGGGGACGGGTGGCCGGAGCGTGCTCTGGACGCGGCGGGTCATCGGGGGCGTTTTGAGCCATGATGTGTGGCACGAGCTCGACGACGAGGAGGTCTGCCCCATGGGCCGTCACGCGGAGGAACACCAGCGCAGCCTGACCGATCCGGAGGGGTTCTGGCTGGCCGCCGCCAAGGCGATCGACTGGACGCGCGAACCGTCCCAAGCGCTGGACTCGTCGAACGCCCCGCTGTTCCGCTGGTTTCCGGACGGGGAGCTGAACACCGCCTACAACGCCCTGGACCGGCACGTGGAGCGCGGCCGCGGCGAGCAGCCGGCGTTGATCTGGGACTCGCCGGTGACCGGCGGCAAGCGCACCTTCACCTACACCCAGCTGCGCGACGAGGTCGCCCGGTTCGCCGGGGCGCTGCGCTCGCTCGGGGTCGGCAAGGGCGACCGGGTGATCGTCTACCTGCCGATGGTGCCCGAAGCGGCCGTGGCGATGCTGGCGTGCGCGCGGATCGGCGCCGTGCACTCGGTGGTGTTCGGCGGGTTCGCGCCCAAGGAGCTGGCCGCGCGCATCGAGGACGCCAAGCCCAAAGTGATCGTCGCGGCGTCCTGCGGCATCGAACCGAACCGGGTGGTCGAGTACAAGCCGATCATCGACGAGGCGCTCGCCACGACCGAACACCAGCCGGACCGGATCGTGGTGCTGCAGCGCGACGCGGCCCAGGCGACGCTCGGCGAACAGGACGTCGACTGGCAGCAGCTGGTCGCCGACGCGAGCCCCGCGGACCCGGTGCCGGTGGCGGCGACCGATCCGCTCTACATCCTCTACACCTCTGGCACGACCGGGAAGCCGAAGGGCGTCGTGCGTGACGCCGGCGGGCACGCCGTCGCACTGGCGTACTCGATGAACGCGGTCTACGACATCCAGCCGGGCGACATCTGGTGGACCGCCTCCGACGTCGGCTGGGTGGTCGGCCACTCCTACATCGTGTACGCGCCACTGCTGATCGGCGCGACGACCGTGATGTACGAGGGCAAGCCGGTCGGCACCCCGGACGCCGGCGCGTTCTGGCGCGTCATCAGCGAGCACAAGGCGAAGGCCCTGTTCACCGCGCCGACCGCGCTGCGGGCGATCAAGCGGGTGGACCCGGACGCGACGGAGCTGGCGAAGTACGACCTGTCCGCGTTCCGCACCCTGTTCATGGCCGGGGAGCGGCTCGACCCGGAAACCCTGAACTGGGCCTCGGACAAGCTGGGCGTGCCGGTGATCGACCACTGGTGGCAGACCGAGACCGGCTGGCCGATCGCGGCCAACCCGCGCGGCCTGGAGCCGATGCCGGTGAAGCCGGGCTCGGCGACCGTGCCGGTGCCGGGCTACGACGTGCGGATCCTCGATCAGGCCGGCAATCCGCTGCCTGCCGGGCAGGAGGGGGCGATCTGCATCAAGCTGCCGATGCCCCCGGGCACGCTGCCGACGCTGTGGGACGATGACGAGCGCTACGTGGAGGCGTACCTGTCGCGTTACGAGGGCTACTACCTCACCGGCGACTCGGGCTACTTCGACGAGGACGGGTACCTGTTCGTCATGGGCCGCACCGACGACGTCATCAACGTGGCCGGGCACCGGTTGTCGACCGGCTCGATGGAAGCCGTGCTGGCGGCGCACCCCGCGGTGGCCGAGTGCGCGGTGATCGGCGTGCACGATTCGCTCAAGGGCCAGCTGCCGCGCGGGCTGGTGGTGCTCAAGTCCGGTGTGGACATCGACGAGGAGACGTTGAAGGCGGAGCTGATCACCGCCGTCCGGCGCGACATCGGCCCGGTGGCGGCGTTCCGTCAGGTGTCTATTGTGGACGCGTTGCCGAAGACGCGATCGGGCAAGATCCTGCGCAAGACCATGCGCGGACTCGCGGAAGGCCGTGACGAGCCGGTGCCCTCGACGATCGAGGACCCCTCGGTGCTCGACAGCCTGCGCGCGATCCTGCGCGAGAGCTGAGCGACACAGTGTCCACTTGAGACGGTTGACGACGTTCGGCAACGAGTTGATGTTCATACCGACAAGTTAGACCCGGGCACCGACAGAAAGCACGCTCCGGCCGGGAAATCGCCACCCGATCGAGTCGAACGCGGCGATTCACCCGGCCGGAGCAGTGCGACGGCGACTGGAGCATTGCGCGGGCGGAAGCACTGGTCTATACCTTTAAGAGACCCGCTCCCGATCCCCGCGGAGAGTGACCATGCGCAGATCCCTGGCCGGCCTGCTCGGCGCCACCGCGCTCGTGCTGACCGCCCTCACCCAGCCCGCCCTCGCCAGCGAGCCCGCCGCCGCGAACCAGCCGGCCACGCGTGCCCTGGCGGACGTGATACCCGTTCCGGTGTCGGCGAAAGCCGATCCCAGGGCCGACTTCCGGCTGACCCCCGCCACCGCGATCGAAGCCGGCCGCGACGCCCGGCAGGTCGCCGACTACCTCGCCGGCCTGCTCCGCCCGTCGACCGGTTATCGCCTGCCGGTCGTCGAGCGCACCTCGGCGCCGTCCATCGCCCTCGAGCTGGGCCCGACCGCGCAGGTCGGCGACCAGGGCTACCAGCTCACGGTGACGAAGAAGGGCGTCACCGTCCGCGCGAACAGCAGTGACGGGCTGTTCGCGGGGGTGCAGACGCTGCGCCAGCTGCTGCCCGCGCAGGTCGAATCGCGGCAGGTCGCGCGCGGCCCGTGGGTCGTGCCGGGCGGCAGGATCGTGGACTACCCCCGGTTCGCGTATCGCGGAGCGATGCTCGACGTGGCGCGGCACTTCTTCGCGGTCGATGAGGTCAAGCGGTACATCGACCAGATCGCGCAGTACAAGATCAACCGGCTGCACCTGCACCTGGCGGACGACCAGGGCTGGCGGATCGAGATCAAGAGCTGGCCGCGCCTGGCGACGTACGGCGGCAGCACCGAGGTCGGCGGCGGCCCGGGCGGGTACTACACGCAGGAGCAGTACCAGGACCTGGTGGCCTACGCCGCGTCCCGGCACATCACGGTGATCCCGGAGATCGACATGCCGGGCCACACCAACGCCGCGCTGGCGTCGTACGCGGAGCTGAACTGCGACGGCGTGGCTCCGCCGCTCTACACCGGCATCGAGGTCGGGTTCAGCTCGCTGTGCGTCGACAAGGACATCACCTACGAGTTCCTCGACGACGTGATCGGCGAGCTGGCCGCGCTGACGCCGGGGCGGTACCTGCACATCGGCGGGGACGAGGCCCATGCCACGACGCCGGAGGACTACCAGAAGTTCATGGGCGAGGTGCTCCCGATCGTCGCCAAGCACGGCAAGCTGGTGCAGGGCTGGCACGAGATCGCGAAGGCCGGGTTGCCGGTGTCCGCGGTGCCGCAGTTCTGGGACACCGACGGGGTGGACGCCGCCACGGCCGCGGCCGCCGCGGCGGGCAACAAGATCGTGATGTCCCCGGCGAACAAGGCCTACCTCGACATGAAGTACCACGAGAACAGCCCGCTCGGCCTGCACTGGGCCGGGTACGTCGAGGTCGCCGACGCCTACGACTGGGACCCGTCGACGGCGGTGCAGGGCGTGGGTGAGACGTCGATCGCGGGCGTCGAGGCGCCGTTGTGGTCGGAGACGCTGACCGACAGCGACGACATCGAGTTCATGGCCTTCCCGCGGCTGCCCGGCATCGCGGAGATCGGGTGGTCGCCGAAGTCGACCCACGACTGGAACGGCTACCGCGAGCGGCTGGCGAAGCAGGCGCCGCGGTGGGAGGTCCAGGGGATCGACTTCTACCGCTCGCCGCAGGTGGACTGGCGGTAGCGCGGACGTGGGCCCGGCGCGGTTCGGCCGCGTCGGGCCCCGTGGGGGCGGCTGCTCCGGCCGGCTGGGGTGCCGAGGGGCAGGTGGCAGGTGGCTAACGCCGCGGGTCTCCGGTGCCGCTTGCCGCCCCGGTGAACGGCCAGCCGGGTGCGATTTTCCGTGCTCGGGACGGCGGGCTCATCAGCGTCTGGACGTCGGACATCGTGGACGGACTGATCCAGACGATCCGCACCGTGAAGAACCCGGAGAAGCTCACACACCTGGCCCCGATCGCCGACGTATGGTCCGCCCTGCGCATGCTGCGACACCTGGCAGCCGATCCGGGCGGACAGCGGCATGAGCTTGGCGAGCACCCCGGCCACCGCCCCGGCGCCGGTGAACCGCGAGGCCCACTGCGGGGCCTTGCCGCCGCCGTCGCCGACCAGCTGGACGTCCGCGGCCAGCAGCTTGGTCAATGCACCGACGTCGCCGCTCCGGAAGGCGTCCAGGAACCGGCCGGCGAGCTCCTCGCGCTTGGCCCGGCCGGCCTCGAACCGCGGCCGGACCGCGTCCACGTGCCGCCACGCCGCCTCCGAACGTCCCACCGCGGAGGCGATCTCGGGGAAACCGCACCCGAACACCTCCCGCAGCACGAAGACCGCCCGCTCCAGCGGACTGAGCCGTTCGAGCAGCAGCAGGGCCGCCATGGACAACGAGTCGGCCGGCTCCGCCGAGCGCTGCGGGTCCTGATACGGATCGGCCAGCAGCGGCTCGGGGAACCACGCCCGACGTACTCCTCCCGCCGGACGCGCGCCGACCGCAGCACGTCGATCGCGATGCGGCTCACCGTGGCCGACGGGAACGCGTTGAGCGAATCCGGCCGCGTCGAGGAGGCCGCGAAACGCAGCCACGCGTCCTGGACCGCGTCCTCGGCGTCGCTCACGCTGCCCAGCAGGCGGTAGGCGATGGAGAACAGCGACGGCCGCAGCTCCTCGAACGCCTCGGCGCGGTTCACCACGGCACCGGGCCGTCCTCGGCGAAGAACCCGGCCGTCGGCCCGTCCGGGCCGAGCGTGGCCGGCCGCACCACGACCGCGGAGCCCTGCGCGACCGTCTGGAACCCGGTGTGGTTGTTGCTGTCCGTGTCGACGAAACCAGGAGCGACCGCGTTGACCAGGACCCCGTCCTCGCGCAGCTCCTTGGCGTACTGCACGGTCAGCGCACACAGGGCGGGCTTGGACGGGCTGTACGCCGCCGACGGCAGCAGCGCCGAGAAGGGGCCGTCCAGGTCGCTGTTCAAAGTCAGCGAGGCCTCGTGACTGCTGACGTTCACGATCCGCGGCGCCGGTGACCGCCGCAGCAGCGGCAGCATCGCGTTGGTCACCGCGATCACGCCGGAGACGTTGGTCTCGAACACCGCGCGGACCACGCCGAGGTCGACCGAGCTGAGGACCTGGTCGTGCGCGTCTTCGGGGTTGACCTGCCCGGAACCGGTGATGGCGACGGTCCCCTGCTGCCTGCCGTCCAGCGCCGCGATCCCGGGCACCGATCAGGACGGTCATGCCGAGAGCCGCCAGGCGCCCAGTAGACACCGTCTACAAATCTTGATAGACAGTGTCTACCAGGTGAACATCGGATGTCGGAGAGCTGAATGGGCTATCAGAGGTTCGTGGTCCTCGGCGACAGCTGCGCGGAAGGCCTGCACGACCCCTACCCGGGGACCAACATCTACCGCGGCTGGGCCGACCTGGCCGCGGCGACGCTCGCCCGGCACGACCCCTCCTTCCGGTACGCCAACCTGGCCGTCCGCGGCCGTCGCCTGGACCAGATCATCGTCGAGCAGATCCCCGCGGCCCTGGACCTCAAGCCCGACCTGGTCACCCTCTTCGGCGGCGCCAACGACGTCATGACCCGCACCTACCGCGCCGAGATCGTCGCGAAGCGGGTGGACGCGGCGATCCGCATGCTCACCCGCGCGGCACCCACCGTGGTCGTCTTCACGCTCAGCGACGTCTCCAGCCGCGTCCCGGGCCTGCTGCGCATCCGGCACCGGCTGGAAGCCCTCAACGAGGCCATCCACACCTCCGCGGCCAAGCACGGCGCCCGGGTGGTGGACCTGTGGGGCGAGGAGGCCGTGCACGACCTGCGTTACTTCGGCCCGGACCGGCTGCACCTCTCGGAGTACGGCCACCGCCGCCTGGCCGCGCACCTGCTCACGAACCTGGGCGTCGACTACGACCCGGCCTGGCTGGAACCCCTGCCCGGGGAACCGCTGCGCCCGGGCCTGCGCGCGCACGCCGGCTGGGTGTGGCGGGAGGTCCTGCCGGTGATGGTCACGCGCACCCGCAACTGGTTCACCGGCCGCTCCCCGGGCGACGGTTTCGCGCCCAAGCGCCCCGACCTGCTCCCCGTCATCGCCGACGAGCTGGCGTCGTGGAAAACGATCCCCGGCAGCGCCTGATCGACAGCGCGATCGCCGTTCTGACGAACGAGGGTGTCGAGGCCGTCACCCTGCGGCGGATCGCGCGCGAAGCCGGTGTCTCGCACGGCGCGCCCCTGCGGCACTTCGCCGGGCGCGCCGAACTGCTCGCCGCGGTCGCCGCGTCCGGGTTCGCGGAGCTGCACGCCCGCGCGGCCGACCTGCCCGACGACAACCCGCAGCAACGGCTGCTGACCGCGTGCCGCCGCTACCTCGACTTCGCGCTGGCGAATCCGGCGATGTTCGAGCTGATGTTCCGGCCCGACCTGATCGACGTGCGCGAACCCGAGCTGGCCCGGCTCTCCAACGCGGTGTTCGAGCAGTTCCTGGACCTCGTCACCCGGGCCCAGGCGGGCGGCTGGCGGCAGGGCACCGCGTCGCGCCCGCTGGCCGCGTCGCTGTGGGCGTCCCTGCACGGGCTGGCCGCGCTGTGGCTGCGCGGCGGGCTCCCGTCGGCGGCGGAGTCGTCCGATGTGGAGCAGACGCTGGCCGTCACGCTCAACACCTACCTGCGCCCCTGACGCGTCAACCGCGCCAGGCCTTCTCGCGCAGCAGTCGCAAGCCGTTCAGCGCCACCAGCACGGTCGAGCCCTCGTGGCCGGCGACCCCGAGCGGCAGCGGCAGCTCACCGAACAGGTCCCACAGCACGAGCCCGACGATGAACCCGCCCGCGATCGCGAGGTTGGCCAGCACGAGCCGGCGCGCGCGGCGGGCCAGCGCGACGACCGCGGGGATCGCCGTCAGCTCGTCCCGCACGACCACCGCGTCCGCCGTCTCCAGCGCCAGGTCCGAGCCGGCCCGTCCCATGGCGATGCCGGTGTGCGCCGCGGCCAGCGCGGGCGCGTCGTTGACCCCGTCGCCGACCACCAGCACCCGCTCGCCGAGTTCGCGGACGGCCGCGACCTTGTCCTGCGGCAGCAGCCCGGCCCGCACGTCGGTGATGCCCACCTCGGCCGCCACCCGCGCCGCGGCACGGGCGTTGTCCCCGGTCAGCAGCACGGGCGACGTCCCGGCCAGCGCGGCCACCGCGGCACGGGCGTCCGGGCGCACGCGGTCGGCCAGCCCGAGCACCCCGGCCGGTTCGCCGTCGACCCGGACCAGCACCGCGCTCCGCCCACCGGCCTCGACCTCGCGCACCGCATCGCTGTCGTCCCGGCCCACGAACACCTGCCGCCCGTCGACCACCGCGTGCACGCCCCGGCCGGGCTCCGCGCGGAAGTCCCGTGCCACCGGCACCCGGTCCGCGGCCGCCACGACCGCCCGGCCGAGCGGGTGCTCGCTCGACTGCTCCGCACCGGCCGCGTACCGCAGAACGTCCTCTTCGGACATACTCAGTGGACGGACCTCGACAACGCGCGGCGAACCCTCGGTCAAGGTTCCGGTCTTGTCGAACGCCACCCGCTCCGTCGTACCGAGCCGCTCCAGCACCACGGCCGACTTGACCAGCACACCGTGGCGCCCGGCGTTCGCGATGGCCGACAGCAGCGGCGGCATGGTCGCCAGCACCACCGCGCACGGCGACGCGACGATCATGAACGTCATCGCGCGCAGCAGCGTCTCCCGCAGCCCGGCCCCGAAGGCCAGCGGGACCAGGAACAACGCCAGGGTCGCCACCACCACGCAGACCGAGTAGCGCTGCTCGATCTTCTCGATGAACAGCTGCGTCTTCGCCTTGGTCGCGGACGCCTCCTCGACCATCGCGACGATCCGCGCCAGCACCGTGTCCGACGAGTCCCGCGTGAC
Organism: Amycolatopsis ruanii; assembly: GCF_003385175.1. Classification (NCBI taxonomy): domain Bacteria; kingdom Bacillati; phylum Actinomycetota; class Actinomycetes; order Pseudonocardiales; family Pseudonocardiaceae; genus Amycolatopsis; species Amycolatopsis ruanii. Next base: position 53,085 of record NZ_PQHY01000002.1, on the reverse strand, counting down.
CCGGACCCGCAGCACCCCGGTTCCGTTCAGCGTGCCGGCGAACACCTCGTCGCCGGCGGCCTTGGGCACCGGCATCGACTCACCGGTGATCGACGACTGGTCCACCTCGCTCGCGCCGTCCAGCACGACGCCGTCCCCGCCGATGCGCTCCCCGGGCCGGACCACGAACTCGTCGCCGGCCTGGTAGCTGTCGGCCTCCCCGGTCAGGTCGAGCAGGCTGCGCACCGAATCCGCGGTCCGCTGCGTCGCGACGGCCTCCAGCGCGCCGGAGGTCGCGAAGATGACGATCAGCAGGCCGCCGTCGAGCACCTGCCCGATCGACGCCGCGCCCACCGCCGCGACGACCAGCAGCAGGTCCACGTCCAGCGTCCGCTCGCGCAGGGCCCGCAGCCCCGCCAGCAGCGGTTCCCACCCGCCGGCCGCGTAACAGCCCAGGTAGAGGGTCCAGTACAGCCACCAGGGGCCGCCGCCGAGGTCGGCCGCGAGACCGGCCAGGAACAGCACCAGGGCGGCCAGCGCCCAGCGCACCTCGGGCAGCAGCAGCCGGCGTACCGGACGGATGGGGGCCGCTTGGCCGATCACCTGAACCACAGGCCGCAGCATACCGGAACACATGAAGACGTCTACATGTGTTCTTCGACTAGAATCGTCTCGTGGGTCACGGAGTCAACGGCAAGGACAGGCCGGCAGCGTCGCTGGACGCGCAGAGCGCGGTGACCGTCGCCGCGACCTTGCAGGCGCTGGCCACGCCGAGCCGGCTGCTGATGCTGACCCGGTTGCGGCAGGGGCCGTGCGCGGTCGGCGAGCTGGCCGAGGCGGTCGGGATGGAGCAGTCGGCGGTGAGCCACCAGCTCCGGCTGCTGCGCAACCTCGGCCTGGTCACCGGGCAGCGCTCGGGCCGCAGCATCGTCTACAGCCTCTACGACAACCACGTCGCCCAGCTGCTCGACGAGGCCGTCTACCACATCGAGCACCTCCGCCTCGGAGTTCCGGACAGCACGACCGCCTGACTGGCACAGTGGTGGCGTGACAACGCCCGTGGTGGATCTGCGCCCGCCCGCGAACCTGGTCAGCCGGAAGGCCGTGCTGTTCTGGGCCACGCGCGCGGCGATCGGCTGGGTCGTCGTGCTCGTCGGCGGTGGTGTGTGGCTCGCGCTGACCGGCTGGTTCCCGCTGGTCGTGGCACTCATCGTGGCCGGGGTGCTGGCGGTCGCGCACCTCGCCGTCATGCCGCAGTGGCGCTTCCGCGTGCACCGCTGGGAGACCACGCCCCAGGTCGTCTACACCCAGTCCGGCTGGATCGACCAGGAGCGCCGCATCGCGCCGGTCTCCCGGATCCAGACCGTCGACACCGAGCGCGGCCCGTTGGAGCGGCTGCTCGGGCTGGCGAACCTGACCGTCACCACGGCATCGGCGCGCGGCCCGGTCCAGATCCACGGCCTGGACTACGAGGTCGCGCAACGCCTGACCCAGGAACTCGCCACGCTCACGCAGGCCACGCCGGGAGACGCGACGTGAGCGAGGACTGGCACCGGCTCAGCGCCCGCATGCTCGCGGTCCACCCGGTGCAGGAGGTCGTGCGGCTGCTGCCGGTGCTGATCGGCGTGCTGTTCATCGGCCGCGGCAGCCAGGGGCAGATCTGGAGCCTCGTCGGCCTCGGCCTGGCGATCGCGGCCGGGCTGCTGCGCTGGTTCACCACGACCTACCAGATCACCGCCGAGGACGTGCGCGTGCGGCGCGGGCTGCTCAGCCGCAAGGAACTGTCCGTGCCGCGGGACCGGATCCGCACCGTCGACCTGACTTCCCGGCCGCTGCAACGGATCCTCGGGCTGAGCCGGGTCGTGATCGGCACCGGCCGCGGTGACTGGCAGGGCGCGATGGGTGTCACGCTGGACTCCCTGGCGACCGCGGACGCCGCCCGGCTGCGCGAAGAGCTGCTGCACCGGCGCACCGAGCAGTCCACGGGCCTGGTCGACGTGCTGGCCGAGCTGCAGCTGTCGTGGGTGCGGTTCGGGCCGTTCACGCTGTCCGGGATCGCCGCGATCGGTGTCGTGGCCGGGTCCCTTGCGAACCTGTTCAACGAGGTGCAGATCGACGAGGACGACTTCGGGGTGCTGCAGTCGTTCCTCGGCCAGGTCGCCTCGGCGCCGGTGTGGGTCATCGTGGCCGGGCTCGTGGTGCTGACCGCGGTGCTGGTGTCCGTGCTGTCGGTGATCGCCTACGTCCTGGCGTTCTGGAACTTCCGGCTCGCCCGCGGCGAAGGCACGCTGCGTGTGACGCGCGGCCTGCTGACCACCCGTCAGACGACGATCGAGCTGCGCCGCCTGCGCGGGGCCGAGATCAGCGAGCCGCTGCTGCTGCGGGCCGCCCGCGGTGCCCGCTGCTCGGCGATCACGACCGGGTTGCGCGGTGAGCACAGCAGTTCCGTGCTGCTGCCGCCCGCACCGCGCGCGGTGGCGCACCGCGTGGCGGGCGACGTGCTGGAGGACCCGGCGGTGGCCTCCGCCGAGCTGGTCCGGCACGGTCCGCGGGCCCACCTGCGGCGCTACACGCGGGCGTTCCTGTTCGCCGCCGCCGTCACCGGGTTGTTCGTGCTGTTGTGGTGGCTCGCGGACTGGCCGGCGTGGCCGTGGCAGGTCGCGCTGGTGCTGTTCCCGGCCGGCGCGCTGCTGGCCGAGGACCGCTACCGCAACCTGGGGCACGCGCTGATGGGCGGCAAGCTGGTGTTCCGGCAGGGCAGCCTGGTGCGGCGGCGGCAGGTGCTGTCGACCGAGGGGGTGATCGGCTGGGTGTTCCACCGGTCGTTCTTCCAGCGGCGCGCCGGGCTGATCTCACTGACGGCGACCACCGCCGCGGGCCGCCAGCACTACACCGGCGTGGACATCCCGGCGGCCGAAGCCATCGCCCTCGCCGACGCCGCCGAACCCGGTCTGCTGGAACCGTTCCTCATCCGGCGGTAGGGCCGGCCCGACCGCCGATCGGGCGGTGGACCGCAGTGTTTTCGGTGCCGTGCGGGCGAAAACTGGCGGCATGACTGCTTCGACGCGGATCCGCCCGCCGCTCGTCGGACTCGGGCTCGTCACCGTCGCCTTCCTCGCCTACGCGTTGCCGCCCTACCTCGGGCTGGACCCGGCGAGATCGCGCGTGCCGACGCGTGCGGACACGTGGTTCCACTACCCGCTGCTGGTGACGCACATCCTCCTGGGCACGGTGGTGCTGGTGACCGCGGTGTTGCAGTTGTGGCCGTGGCTGCGCCGGCAACACCCGCGGGTGCACCGGTGGAGCGGGCGGATCTACGTGTCCGCGGCCATCCCCGCCGGGCTCGCGGCGCTCGTCGTGGCGCCACTGGGAGCGTTCGGGCTGAACCAGCGCGCGGCGAACACGATGCTGGCGCTGCTGTGGCTGGGCACGACGGTGACGGGTTACGTGATGGCGCGCCGGCGCCGGTATCCGCAGCATCGCGAGTGGATGGTCCGCAGCTTCGCGTTGTGCTTCTCGATCGTGGTGAACCGCCTGTGGACCACGGTGTGCACGATCGCCTTCGTGCCCGACCCGTCCGACACGGCGGCGCTGGAGCAGGCGATCGGCGTCGGGACGTGGCTGAGCTGGGTGGTGAACCTGCTGATCGCGGAGTGGTGGCTGCAGCACACGCGCCACCGCCGCACCAAGCACCGCGTACCGCCGAGGGAGATGGCCGCGGCGGCGTGATCGCGGGCCCTTGCCGGTTCACGGGTCCCACTCGACGCCGAAACCGCCACTCGCCGGACCCGGTCTCGATCAACTGGCAGAATCGGCCGGGTGCAGGTCGGGATGCTTGGCCCCTTCGAAGTTCGCACGGACGACGGCGCCCTCGCCGACGTGCCGGGCGCCCGGCTGCGCGGGCTGGTGGTCGCCCTCGCGTTGCAACCGGGTCGCGTCGTGCCGAAGGCGGCGCTCGTCGACTGGATCTGGGGCGAGCAGCCGCCCGCGGACGCGGCCAACGCCCTGCAACGCCTGGTCTCCCGGCTGCGGAAGGCGCTGCCCGCCGGGCTGGTCGAGGGACAGCCGGACGGCTACCGGCTGCGCGTGGAACCCGACGACGTCGACGCGGTGAAGTTCGAACGCCTCGTCGCCAAGGCCCGCCAGGACGACGAGCCACAACTGCTGCGTGAGGCCCTCGCGTTGTGGCGCGGTCCGGCCATGCAGGACGTGGGCCTGCCGGACAGCGGCGCCTTCGACGCGGCGGTCACCCGGCTCGAAGGCCTGCGCCTGGCCGCGCTGGAGGACCGGTTCGACGCCGAGATCCGCCTCGGCAACGCCGCCGGCCTGGTCACCGAGCTGACCGACCTGGTGGCCGCGCACCCGGTGCGCGAACGGCTCGTCGCCGCGCTGATGCGCGCCCTCGTCGCGACCGGCCGCGACACCGACGCGCTGCTCGTGTTCGAGCGCACGCGGGAAACCCTGGCCGACGAGCTGGGCGTCGACCCCTCGCCCGAGCTGTCCGCGCTGCACGTCGCGCTGCTGCGGGGCGAGGTCGAGCGGCCGCCGGAGAAGCAGAAGACCAACCTGCGCGCCGAGCTGACCAGCTTCGTCGGCAAGGACGCCGATGTCACCGCGGTCCGCGAACTCGTCGCCGAACACCGGCTCACCACCCTGATCGGCCCGGGCGGCGCCGGCAAGACCCGGCTGGCCGCGGAAACCACGCGCACGCTGCTCGGCGACCTGCCCGATGGGGCCTGGCTGGTCGAACTCGCCCCGCTCGGCGCCGACGGGGACGTCGCGCAGGCCACGCTCGCCGCGCTCAAACTCCGTGACGCGCTGCTCGGCGACGCCCCGGACGCGGACGCGACGGACCGGGTCGTCGCCGCGCTCCGCGAGCGGGCGGTGCTGCTGGTGCTGGACAACTGCGAGCACGTCATCGAGTCCGCGGCGAAGTTCGCCCACCGGGTGCTCGGCGAGTGCCGCCGCCTGCGGATCCTCGCCACCAGCCGGGAACCCCTGGGCATCACCGGCGAGGCGCTGTGGCCCGTCGCGCCGCTGGCCGCGCCCGCGGACGACGCCGACCCCGGCAAGATCGAGTCCGCTCCCGCCGTCCAGCTGCTGCGGGACCGGGCCGGCGCGGTGCGCCAGGACCTCCCGGCCGACGCCGAGACGCTGGCGACCATGGCGCGCATCTGCCGGGCGGTGGACGGGATCCCGCTCGCCATCGAACTCGCCGCGGCCAGGTTGCGCACCATGTCGCTGGACCAGCTCGCCAACCGCCTCGACGACCGGTTCCGCCTGCTCACCGGCGGCAGCCGCACCGCGCTGCCGCGGCAACGGACGCTGCGTGCCCTGATCGACTGGAGCTGGGAACTGCTCAGCGACGCCGAACGGACGGTGCTGCGCCGGCTCTCGGTGTTCTCCGGTGGCGCGAGCCTGGAAGCAGCCGAGCGGGTCTGCTCCGACGACACCATCGAGTCGTGGGAAGTACTCGAGCTGCTGACCGCGCTGACCGAGAAGTCACTGGTGGTCACCGACGGCGCGGGCGCGCCGCGCTACCGGATGCTCGGCACGATCAAGGAGTACGCCGACCAGCGTCTCGCGGAGGCGGGCGAATCCGATTCGGTGCGTCGCGCGCACCTCGCGTACTTCACCGAACTCGCCGAAACCGCGGAGCCGCACCTCCGCCGCGCCGAGCAGCTGGACTGGCTCGCGGTGCTCGAGGCCGAGCACGACAACATCGCCGCGGCGATGCGTGGCGCGCTCGCGGCCGGGGAGGCGGACGGGGCGATGCGGCTCGCCGCTGCCGCCGGCTGGTACTGGTGGCTCGCCGGGCACAAGGCGGAGGGCAACGAGCTGATCCTGGCGGCCGCCACGCTGCCCGGCGAAGTGCCCGACGAGATCCGGGGCGTGGTGTACGCGTTCGTCTCCGGGTTCATGACCTCCGGGCGGGGCAGCGACCAGTTCAACGCGGTGGAGTGGATCCACAAGGCGTACGAGATCAGCCTGCGGGTGCCGGACCGGCACCCGGCGCTGCGGTTCGCCGGCGCGATGGAACGCCTATTGGACGGAACGGACGCGATGCTGACCGCGTTCGAGCCGCACCTCACCGACGCCGACCCCTGGGTGCGTGCCCTGGCCCGGCTGCAGCTCGGCAAGATGCGGGTCCAGCTCGGCCACGGCGGCTGGGACGCCGACACCTACCTGGAGGCGGCGCTCAACGAATTCCGCGCGCTCGGCGAGCGGTGGGGCATTTCGTTCGCGCTGACCGAGCTGGCGGAGCGGATCGCCACGCGCGGCGAGTTCGCCAGGGCGTGCGAGCACTACGAACAGGCGATCGCGGTCGTCACCGAGGTCGGCGCCATCGAGGACGTCGTGCGGATGCGGTCGCGGCAGGCCCAGCTGTACTGGATCCTGGGCGACGCGGAGCGCAGCGCCGCCGCCCTGACCGAGGCGCAGCGGCACGCGGACCGGGTCGCCTGGCCCGAGGCGCTGGCCGAGCTGGCGCTGGCGAAGGCGGAACTCGCCCGCTGGCGCGGTGACGCCGAGCAGGCCCGCCGGGAACTCGGCCTCGTGATGGAGTTGCTGGGTGCAGACGCCGGGCGGGCGAACCACCGCGCGGTGTGGCACGACCTGCTCGGCTACCTCGCCGAGGATCTCGACGAGGCCCGGGAGCACCGTGCCGCGGCTGTCGAGGCGGCGTCCGAGCCCGGGCACCCCTTGATGATCGCCCAGGTGCTGGTCGGGGTCGCGGACTTCGCGCTGCGGGCCGACCAGCCCGAGCAGGCCGCGAGGCTGCTCGCGGCGAGCACCGGCCTGCGCGGTCTGCCGGACCACGCCCAGCCGGACGTGGCCCGGATCGAGCGGGAAACGCGAAGCCGCCTCGGTGACACGGAGTTCACCGAGGCGACTGGCGAGGGGCGGGAAGCGGACTGGCGCGAGCTGGTCGCGGTCACGCTCGCTTCTTGAACGTGGCGGACGCCCACAGGTACCCGACCAGGGCGATCCCCACGCACCAGGCGAGCGCGGCGATCAGGTCGCCGGTGGCCGGCGCGCCGTTGAGCAGGCCGCGCAGGGTTTCGATGATCGGCGTGAAGGGCTGGTACTCCGCGAACTCGCGCAGGCCCGGTCCCATCTTGTCGGCCGGGACGATCGCGCTGCTGAAGAACGGCAGCATGACCAGCGGCACCGACGCCATGCCGGCGGTTTCCACGGACTTCGCCGCCAGGCCCAGTGCGATCGTCAGCCAGCCGGTGGCGAGGCCGAGCAGGACGACGAGGCCGAGCACGCCGAGCCAGTCGAGGAAGCTCGCCGACGGGTCGAACCCGAGCAGGAAGGCCACCCCCACGAGCGCCGCGATGGCGAGCAGGTTGGTCAGCACGCTGGCGATGACGTGTCCGTTCAGCACCGCGCCGCGGGAGACGTCCATGACCTTGAACCGGTTGATGATGCCCTTGGTCATGTCGGAGCTCACCGCCGTCGCGACGCCGCCGAGCCCGTAGCAGACGGCCATCAGCATCAGGCCCGGCGTCGCGTAGTCCACGTAGTCGACACCGACGCTGAACGCGTCTCCGAGCATGTACACGAACATCACCATCATCACGATCGGCATCAGGACCGCGTTGAAGACGGTGACCGGGTTGCGGGCGATGTGCTTGAAGTTGCGGCGCAGCATGACGAGCGAGTGCGTGTTCATTTCGCGGCCACCTCCGTGGTGTGGCCCGTGAGGGCGAGGAAGACGTCGTCGAGGTCGGGCGTGTGGACGGTGAAGGTTTCGGCGCTGAGCGAGTACTCGTCGAGCCGGTCGAGCAGGGAGCGCAGCGACTTCGTGCCGCCGTCGCTGGGCACGCGCAGCGTCAGCGCGTCGTCGTCGCGGGTGGAGCCGGGGAGGATCCGCGCGGCCGAATCGAGTTCGGCGGCGGTGGTGAACCGGAGCCGGACGTGGGTGCCGGGGATCTGGCGCTTGAGCTCGTCGGGCGTGCCCTGGGCGACCAGGCGGCCCTTGTCCAGGACCGCGACCCGGTCGGCGAGCTGGTCGGCTTCCTCCAGGTACTGGGTGGTGAGGAAGATGGTCACGCCGTCGGACACCAGCTCGCGGATGATCTCCCACATGGTGCGGCGGCTGCGCGGGTCCAGACCGGTCGTCGGCTCGTCCAGGAAGATGATCCGCGGGTTGCCGACGAGGGTCATCGCCAGGTCGAGCTTGCGCCGCATCCCGCCGGAGTAGGTGGACGCGGGCTTCTGGGCCGACTCGACCAGGTCGAAGCGCTCCAGCAGCTCGGTGACGATGCGCTTGCCGTCCTTGGCGCGGGCCCGGTTCAGGTCGACCATCAGCTGCAGGTTCTCCTGGCCGGTCAGCAGCTCGTCCACGGCGGCGAACTGGCCGGTGACGCCGATCGCGGCGCGCACCGCCTTGGCCTCGGTGGCGATGTCGTGCCCGGCGACGCGGACGGTGCCGCCATCGGCCTTGATCAGGGTGGTCAGCACGTTGACGGTGGTGGTCTTGCCTGCGCCGTTCGGGCCGAGCAGGGAGAAGATGCTGCCCGCCCGGACGTCCAGGTCGATACCGTCGAGCACGACTTTGTCTTGGTAGGACTTCCGGAGCCCGGAAGCTGTGATCGCGTCTGTCATGCGACCACGGTCGCGGGCGGAACTGACACCGCCCTGCCCTGGCCCTGACACGAGTCCTGACACGACCGGAAGCCGATTCGGATGAGGCTGCGTCGCTCTCGCGAACAGCCCGGTCAGCGTCGCATCCGGGGATCCTGCGAAGGGTCGGCGTACATCGGCGGGCAACCGTGGTCGATGGCTTCCGGGCGCAGTTCGTAGTGCCAGGGTTCGTTGCGGTAGATCTGGCACAGCCCGTACCTGGCGCCGTGCTCGGACAGCCACGCCCTGGCCTCGGCGGGCCCGATGTCGACCGCGTGCCCCGACACGTGCGACGACGTGTCCGCGGTGGCCACCCAGCGGGCGGCTTCTTCTTCCGAGCCGTACTTCGACACCGCGTCACGGAGCAGTTGTTCCTGGTAGTCCCGGGACCGCCAGCCACTGTTGACGATGAACTCGATCCCGTCGCCCGCGGCATCCTTCGCGGCCTGGCGCAGGGCGCCGAGCAGATCGGGGTCCAGGTTGGCCACGGCCGGGATTTCGTCGTCGAAGACCGTCACACCGCCGCGGACGACGCCGTCCGCCTCGGTGAGGGAACGCCGGACGGCCGCGGACACCAGCGACTGGTAAACCCGGACACCGATGAGCGCCGCGCTGCCGCCCACCAGGGCAGCGAAGAGGTTCGACCGGGTACGGCGGGTTGCTGTTCGTGCTGGCTCGATGCAGGTCATGCCCCGAGTCAAGGCAATGCGGTGTTGCCGGTACGTATGCGGTTTTCGATATGCCGAGGATATGGTGCGTCTCGTAGCATTCGTGACCGTGCGTGTGTTGATCGTCGAGGACGAACCCTATCTGGCGGAGGCCATTCGCGACGGCCTGCGTCTGGAAGCAATCGCCGCCGACATCGCCGGTGACGGTGACACCGCGCTGGAACTGCTGAGCATCAACTCCTACGACATCGCCGTGCTCGACCGCGACGTCCCCGGCCCCTCCGGCGACGAGATCGCCAAACGCATCGTCGCCTCCGGCAGCGGCATGCCGATCCTCATGCTCACCGCCGCCGACCGGATCGACGACAAGGCCTCCGGGTTCGAGCTCGGCGCCGACGACTACCTCACCAAACCCTTCGAGCTCAAAGAACTCGTGCTCCGGCTCAGGGCGCTGGACCGCAGGCGCGCGTACAGCAGGCCACCCGTGCGGGAGATCGCGGGCCTGCGGCTGGATCCGTTCCGCCGGGAGGTCTTCCGCGACGGCCGCTACGTCGCGCTCACCCGGAAGCAGTTCGCCGTGCTCGAAGTGCTCGTCGCCGCCGAGGGCGGTGTGGTCAGCGCCGAAGATCTCTTGGAGCGGGCGTGGGACGAGAACGCCGACCCGTTCACCAACGCCGTGCGCATCACGGTCTCGGCACTGCGCAAACGGCTCGGCGAACCCTGGATCATCGCCACCGTGCCGGGCGTCGGCTACCGCATCGACACCGCCGCCGGGGGAGACGACCGTGCATAGGGCTCCCGGTTTGAGCGTTCGCCTCAAGCTCACGCTCAGCTACGCCGGGTTCCTCATGATCGCGGGCTCCTTGCTGCTCGCCGCCGTGTGGATGTTCCTGTTGCGAGGATGGTCGAACGGCCTGAACATCCCCGATTTGTCCGACTTCGGGCGTGCCTTCGACCCGACCAATTTCGGCCCATCGGTCTTCGTTCCGGCGGCAATACTGGTGCTGGCGTTCCTGCTGGTGTTCGGTCTCGTGGGAGGGTGGATCCTCGCCGGCCGCATGCTCGCCCCGCTGACTCGCATCACCGATGCCACCCGCATGGCCGCGGAGGGATCGCTGTCCCACCGGATCCGGCTGCCGGGGCGCAGAGACGAGTTCCGCGAACTCGCCGACGCCTTCGACACCATGCTTGCGCAGCTCGAAGCCCACGTTGCCGAACAGCAGAGGTTCGCGGCCAACGCCTCACACGAACTGCGGACCCCGCTGGCGATCACGCAGACACTTCTCGACGTGGCCCGCAACGATCCGCACCACGACAGCGGCGAGCTCGTCGACCGCCTCCACTTGGTCAACTCCCGCGCGATCGACCTCACCGAGGCGTTGCTCCTGCTCAGCCGCGCCGATCAACGGTCCTTCACCCCAGAGCCCGTCGACCTGTCCCTCATCGCCGAAGAAGCCACCGAAACGCTTCTCCCGCTCGCGGAGAAGCGCGGCGTCACCGTCGAGACCTCCGGCGACATCGCCCCCGCCATCGGCTCGCCCGCGCTCCTGCTGCAGTTGACCACGAACCTCCTGCACAACGCCATCGCGCACAACCTGCCCGATCGGGGCACCGTGTGGGTCACGACCAGCGTTCACCCGACGAGCGTGCTGCTCACCGTCGAGAACACCGGCGAGAAGCTCACCCCCCAGCTGGTCTCGACCCTCACCGAACCGTTCCAGCGCGGCTCCCAACGCATCCGCACCGACCACGCGGGTGTCGGCCTCGGCCTGGCGATCGTCAAGAGCATCACGCACGCGCACGACGGAACCCTCACCCTCACTCCCCGACCTGCCGGCGGGCTCCGCGTCACGGTGCAACTGCCGGCCGCGCCACCACACCCGAGCCGATCACCCTGAGGCGGCCCCACGTCGCTCGGCGACCGCGGTGAGCACGTGCCGGGCCAGGGCGACGTCCGCGTCAGGCGCGCCGGCCGCCGAAGCGCGAGCCGACATCACCGCGATCCGCTCGGGATCGGTGAGCACCGGGATCAGCGTGTTCACGATCCAGGCCGGGTCGAGGTCGGCGTCGTCGACGAGCAACGCCCCGCCGGCCGCGACGACCGGCTCGGCGTTGAGCCGCTGCTCACCGCCGCGCAACGGCAGCGGGACGTACGCGACCGGCAAGCCGGCCGCGGCCAGTTCGGCGCACGTCATCGCTCCCGAGCGGCAGATCACGAAGTCGGCCGCGGCGTAGGCGTACTGCATGTCGTGGACGTAGGGAACGACGACGTAGGGCGGATCACCGTCCGGCACCTCGACCGAGTGCCGCGGCCCGGTGATGTGCAGCACCTGCACACCGGCCGCCCGTAACGACGCGGCCGCGCCGGACACCGCCGCGTTGATCGTGCCGGCGCCCTGCGAACCGCCGGTGACCATCAGGACGGGCGCGTGGGGTCGCAGGCCGAACCGCTGCCGGGCCGCGTCGCGCAGCGCCGGCCGGTCGAGTCCGGTGATCGCCGGCCGCAACGGGATCCCGATGGCGGTGGCGTGCGCCAGCGGGACGTTCGGCGATGCGGTGAACACGTGCGTCGTCATCCGGGCCGCCAGCCGGTTGGCCACTCCGGGCCGGGCGTTCGCCTCGTGCACGACGATCGGCACGCCCCGCTTGCGCGCGGCGAGGTAGGCCGGCATGGCCACGTAGCCGCCGAAACCCACCACGACCTCCGCTCGCACGCGGTCGAGCACCGCCCCGGCCGCCAGCACCGACTCGCGCAGCTTGCCCGGCGTCCGCAGCAACGCCCGGTTCAGGGTGCGCGGCAGCGGCGCCGGCGGGATGAGTTCGAGCGGGTAGCCGCGGGCCGGGATGAGCGTGGTGTCCAGGCCGCGGATCGTGCCGAGGGCGGTGATCTCCGCCGTGGGTTCCAGCCGGCGCAGCGCGTCGGCGAAGTTCATCGCGGGCTCGATGTGCCCGGCCGAATGGCCGCCGGCGACAACGACGCGCGGTGCCGCCGCACCGGATTCCTGATGCGACATCCCAGCTCGCCTATGCGATGGGGAAGTCGAAATAGGTGTCCGGATAAGGCTCGTCGGTCAGCGTGTAATGCCACCACTCATGGTCGTACGGCGTGAACCCGCAGGTCTCCATGATGTCCCGAAGGTGCTCGCGGTTCCGCGCCTCGACCGGCGTGATGCCCCGTGCTCCGTGGTGTGAGATGGGATCCATCAGATCGTGGTCACCGCCCATGGAAGCGAGCTCACCGGTGGTCAGGTGGTAGAGCGTCAGGTCGACGGTGCTGCCCCGGCTGTGGCCCGACTTGGCGGCCACATATCCCTTCTCGAACATCTCGGCTCGGTCGATGTTCGGATAGTGTCGTGGCTTGGTCCGGCCGTCCTCCGGCTGCGCCGACCAGCGCAGGAAGCAGTCGACGGCGCGTTGCGGGCGATAACCGTCCCACAGGAGCAAGCCGAAGCCAAGGGACTCGGCCTTGTCGCGCGCTTCCGCCTGGGCCGCGCACAACGCCTTCGTACCCACGATCCGGTTCGCCAGATATCCGTGCACCGGTTTGCCGGTGAAGTTGTCCCAGGTGGCGTACTTCGCATCCCAGCGTACGCCGGACACGACCTCGTCCACGAAGACAAAATCCTCGTGCATCGTCATTTCCCCGTCAATGCGAGCGACACCATCCGGTCGATCACCTCGGCGAGCGGCAACCCCGCGGCCGCCATCATTCGCGGATAACGGCTGTAGGAGGTCAGCCCGGGAAACGTGTTGACCTCGTTGAGGACCACGCTGCCGTCGTCGGTGAGGAACATGTCGACCCGCGCGAGGCCCCTGCACCCCAGGACGCGGTAAATCTCCTTCGCGGTTTCCTGGACGAGCGAGCGCGACTCCGCCGGGATGTCCGCGGGCACGATGAACGTCGAGTTCTCGGATCCGCTTTCCGGGTTGTCTTCCTGGTGGATCCGGAAGAACCCGTGCGACAGCGCGACCCGGTCCACCTCGCCGGTGACCAGATCCAGGTCGTTCCCCAGTACGGCACACCCGATCTCACTGCCGGCGACAGCCTCCTCGACCAACACCTTCGAGTCGTACTTCCTGGCGGTTTCCACCGCATCCGGCAGTTCTTCTTTTCGCTCTACCTTGCTGACGCCGAAGGATGACCCCGAACGGGCCGGCTTCACGAAGACGGGATAGGTGAGCGGACCGACATCGATGCTCTCGTCGGCCATGACGGTCCAGAAGTTCGGCGTGGCGATTCCCGCGCTGCGGACGATGGTGTAGGTGAGGGATTTGTCCATGCACAGCGCGGAACTTTGGACGTCACAGCCCGCGTACGGGATACCGGAGAGCTCCAATAATCCCTGGATCGCGCCGTCCTCGCCGAGTTTGCCGTGCAGAACGGGCAACACGACGTCCAGGCTGATCGTCCGGTACCGCCCCTGTTCCAGCACGAGCAGTCCCCGGACGCTTCGGTCCGGCGACAGCACGACCGGGCGGCAGTTGCCGTTTTCCCAGTCCGGACCAGGACCGTCACAAAGCAGCCAAGCGCCGCTCACCGAAATCCCGATGTAGAACGGCTCGTACTTCTCGAGATCGAGGTTCTTCGCGACCTCTTGCGCGGATTTGACCGAGACGGGGTGTTCTTCGGACGCGCCGCCGAATATGATGCCGACCTTCAACCTATCCACGCTGATCCCTGCTTTCGAATTTCAGGCAGTTGACGAGAGAGTTCTCCACGGTGTCGCTCAGGGCGTGATCCGTGTAATAGGCGGTGTGCGGGCTGATCAGGACGTTGGGCAGTTCCTGCAGCCGCAGCAGCGGTTTGTGGCCGATGGGTTCGTTCCGGCAGTCGGCGTAGAAGATCCCTTCCTCCCCCTCAAGAACGTCCAGCGCCGCGCCGCCCAACCTGCCGCTTTCCAAGGCGGAAAGCAGGGCCTCGGTATCGACGAGTGCGCCACGGCCGGTGTTGACGACGAACGCCCCGGGCTTCATCCGCTCGATACGCCGGCGGTCGAAGAGGTGGTGCGTGTCCGCAGTGAGGGGCACGTGCAGGGTGACGATGTCGCTGTGCTGCACCAACTCGTCGAGCGGAACGTGACCGGCGGAGCCGGGACGGATGTCGTGGGTCAACACGCGGCAGCCGAAACCCCGCAGCCGGTCTATGACCGCGACGCCGATGCGCCCGGTGCCGACCACCCCGATGGTCAGATCACGCAGCTCTTTGCCGCGTACCTCGTCCAGCCGGTAGTCGTGGACGTCCGCGCGGCGGATGACGGATTTGGCGTTTCGCACCGACATCAGCATCAGCATCAGCGTGTAGTCAGCCACGCTGTCCGGCGAATAGCCGACGTTCTCCACGGTGAGGCCAATGCTCTTCGCGAACTGCACGTCGATGTGGTCGTATCCGACACTTCTCGTGGAGACGTACTCCACACCGGCTTCGCTGAGGGCGCGAAGAATCGAAGCGGTGACCTTGGTTTTGTGACCGACGCTGACGCACCGGTTCCCCGCGGCCAGTTCTGCATTGGCTTCGGACACCGCCGCCTCGGTGATGGCCGGCAGCACGCCGAAGCGGGGCGCCAGCTCCCGGAACAACACGGCCTCGTCCGGCTCGCAGCCATAAATCGTGATGCCCGTGGCGGGGGCGGCCGATGAGGACCCCAGCGATCGCCCGCGGCGGGCCGCTGTTCGTGCTGGTTCGCGGTCGGTCATGGCTGCCATTCAAGGCAGCGCGATGTTGCCGGCACGTATGCGGTTTTCGATACGCCGACGATATGTTACTGCCCAGTACCGGCGCGGAGCTGCGGGAGCCTCCGCTCATCCTGGCCTCGATGCACGGTATATCCCGAAATGCCGCTCCCGTGCGCGATTGGGCGAATTCATCAAACTGCGCAGCCATCGGTCGGCTTGTCCGCCACGCCACGGGAAAACCACGTCCCGGGTTCCAGGCAGTATCCGCCTCACTGCGCTCCCGTACCCCGGCGGCTTGACCTGCGCGCTTTGATGATCTTCGTGACAGCACCCCGTCAGCACCTGGGCCTAGATTGACTTTTTGTCATTTGTCGCAACAAAAAACCCGGGAGGGTGTGGATGCGCAAGTATTGGAGACCGGCGCTCACCGGCGCGATACTGGCTCTGGGACTGGCTTTGCTGCCGACGCCGTCCGCGTCGGCGGCTTCGCCCGATGGTTCCTGGTCGGTTACGCCGGTGGACGGCGGTTACCGGATCACGCTGACGCTCGACGAGCGGCTCCCGACGCGGGACGCGTCGCCGGAACTCGCGGTCGACGGCCGGTCGCTCGGTGAGGCACAGGAGTCCCGGGACGGCCGGACGCTCACGCTGGTGACGACCGATCCCGCCGCGGCGCACCCGTCGTCGGTGCGGGTGGCGTGGCAGGGTGTGGTGCCCGGCGCGACCCCCCGCAGCGCCGCCGCCACGACCGGCGTGCCCGCCGGGACGCCGATCACGTCCGCCCCCGAGGCCGCGGGACGCTACGGCGTCACCCGTGCCGACTACGACTTCGGTGACACCGCGCTCCAGTTGTCCGGATTGACCGGAGTGCCGGTCGAGGAGCGGGCAGCGGTGTGGGTGCCGGTCGGCGCGTCCGGCAAGCGGCCGGTGGTGGTGTTCCTGCACGGCCGCGCGGACGCCTGCTACGACCCGGACGCGGGCACGTTCGACAACGAACACTGGCCCTGTGTCAACGGCCTCGAACCGATGCCCAGCTACGTCGGCTACTCGCGGCCGGCCGAAACCCTGGCCAGCCAGGGATACGTGGTGGTGTCGGTCAGCGCGAACGCGATCGGCGCCTTCGACCAGAGCACGGCGTCGCCCGACCGCGGTGGCTTGGCCCGCGGCCAGCTGGTGATGGCGCACCTCGACCTGCTCGCCAAGGCCGACGCCGGCACCGCCCCGGGGATGAGCAGTCTGCTCAAGGGCAAGCTCGATCTCGGCAACGTCGGTCTCATGGGCCACTCCCGCGGCGGTGACGGCGTGGTTCGCGCCGCGCTGCTCAACGCCGCCCGCCCCACCCCGTACGGGATCAGGGGTGTGCTGCCGCTCGCCCCGATCGACCGGACCCGCCCCGCCCTGACGGACGTGCCGATGGCCGTGCTGCTGCCCTACTGCGACGGCGACGTCTCGAACCAGGAAGGCCAGCACTTCTTCGAGGACTCGCGGTACACGAGCCGCACGGACTCCGCGCTGAAGTCGTCGTTGCTCGTGATGGGCGCCAACCACAACTACTTCAACAGCGTGTGGACCGAGGCCTACGGCGACGACTGGGACCTCTACGTCGACCCGGCCGACCCGACCTGCGGCACCACCGCGGCCGGCAACACCCGGCTCACCTTCGAAGAGCAGCAGAAGACCGGAATCGCCTACACCGCGGGCTTCTTCCGCATGACGCTCGGCAAGGAAAGCGCTTTCCTGCCGATGTTCCAGGCCAGTGCCGGTAGCGCGGTTCGGGTCGGCGCGGCGACCGTGCTGCAGGCGACGCAGTCACCCGCGGCGCAACGCCTCGACGTCGCCCCGTTGCAGGCGGCCGCGGCGAACGTCACGTTCGCCGGCAAGGTGCTCGGCCAGTACTGCGCGAGCATCGCCGGCCGGTCCCCGCAGAGCGGCCTGCCCTCGTGCAGTGATTCCACGGCCACCAGCCGATTTCCGTCCTTCACGCCGGTGACCCACACCGCGAATGTGCCCGCCACGCCGATGCTGCACATGACCTGGGCCAACGGCGGCCAGATGACGGCCGCTCTGCCGTCCGGCCGGTACGACGTCAGCCGCTACGGCGCACTGACCCTGCGGGCCGCGCCGGACGGGGCCAACAACGCCACGGATCTGCGGCTGACCGTCGTCGACGGGGCCGGCCGGACCCAGTCCACCACCGTCTCGGCCCTGAGCGACGCGCTCTCGCCGCTGCCGGCGGGGAACCCGGACGTGCTGCCGAAGACGTGGTTGCGCACCGTCCGCTGGCCGGTCGCCCAGATGACCGCGGTGGACACGACCGACATCCGGCAGATCCTGATCACGACGGCGACCGCCACCGGCGGGGTGCTCCTGTCCGACCTCGCGTTCACCACGCCGTCCGTCGGCACGGGTGCACCGACCAAGCTGCCGCAACTCTCGGTCGCCGACACGACGGCCAACGAGAACGCCGGCACCGCGACGGTCGCCGTGACGCTGTCCAAGGCGAGCAGTCTGCCCGTGACCGTGCACCTGCAGGCCATGGCCAGCACCGGCACACAGATCGCCGCCGGGGCGAAGCAGGTCACGATCCCCGCCGGTCAGACCACCACCATGGTCACGGTCCCGATCCAGGACAACTCCACGGTGGACGCCACTGCCGACACCAGGTACGAAGTCGTGCTCGGCTACCCCACCAACGCCGTCACCGGCAAGAACACCGCCTACGCCACCATCCACGACGACGAGGCATGACCCCGGCGCCGGGGGTTTCACTCGCGCGAGCGAAACCCCCGGCACTGCCGGCCCACCACTTCCGGACACTCCGTTCGCTGAAACAAAAAAGACCACCCGGCGACGCGGGTGGTCTTATCTGGTGTGAACCTCACGGGACCTTACGCGAACAAGTTGACCACAGATGGGGGGTCCGGGGGGCGAAGCCCCTCCGGGCGGGGTGTGGGGGTTGCACCCCCACGAAACACAACGGAGCGACCCGGTTCGCGCTATCCGCGAACACAAGCCGCCCCGAGCGAAGTGGAGCTGAGGGGAATCGAACCCCTGACCTTCTCGATGCGAACGAGACGCGCTACCAACTGCGCTACAGCCCCTTACTGGACTTCCCGAAGGAAGCTCCAGAAGCATAGCAAGGGCCCGAAGGCGGTTCGCGAGGGGGTCTACTCTCCGACCGCGCGCCGGAACGGGAGCTGGTCCGGGTCGTCGAGGTCGTGGAACGCGGGGTCCTCGTCCTCGAGGTCGACGACCACCGCCCGGCCACGCAGGCGGGACGCCGGCGACGGGCGGCGCTCGACGCCGGGCACCTCGCGCGGTGGCTCGACGACTTCGAAGTCCTCGGCCGGGCGCTCGCGGCGGGCCGGGCGCGTCGCGGAGCGGGATCCGAGCCGGGCCATGCGCCGCTGGCGGATCTCGGCCTCGATGCGCACCTGCCGGCGCAGGTAGGCGAGATACCCGACCAGCATCAGGTCGACGGCGCCGTGCAGCCACCACAGCGACGAGGTCAGGAACCCGGCGCCCGCGGCCGTGACGACCGCGAGCAGGAACAGGCAGAGGACGACCCGCTGGCGGAACGCGTACTTGGCGCGTGCGGCGATCTCGGCGGCCTCCGGGTCGAACCCTCCACGGCCCGGCCGGTAGCGCCGTTCGGACGCCGGCTCGTACACCCGTGGCGGGCGCGCCGGCTCCTCTTCGTGCTCCTCGACGTCGTCGTAGTCGACGCGGTCGTCGGCCTCAGCGACCTGCTGGGTGGTCTCGGACATCGCGAACTCCTCCTCCGCGTCGTCTTCCCCGCCGCCGCTGCGGACCACGCGGGCGGCCAGTTCGGCGTCGGCCGTCTGCGTGACCGCCTGGCGCTTGCGGGCGACCATGGGCACGAGCACGACGAGCCAGGCCGCGGCCAAGGCGACGATGATCAGCGAGCTGGGCAATCCCCTCTCACCTCCCCCGTTCACTGCTACATGTCGTCACGCTAGTCACAGGAGTAACAGATGGGACGGAGCCACGCCGCTCGTGACCAGAAAAAGGGTCACTTGATCTAGTGAAAATCTCGCCGTTGGGTAACGAACCTGGTCACGGGTATTCCGCGCGACCGGCCGCGACCAGTCGCGCCACCAGTCCGGGCCCGGTCTCCTCGACCGTCATCGCGTAGCAGTAGTGGTCCCGCCAGTCGCCCGCCACGTCGAGGTACCGCTTGAACAGGCCTTCCTGCCGGAACCCGGCCTTGGTCAGCACCTTGATGCTCGGCGTGTTCTCCGGCCGCACCGTCGCCTCGATCCGGTGCAATCCGGCCGAGGTGAACGCGTGGTCCACCACCAGGGCGACGGCGGCGGTGGCGACGCCGCCCTTGACGACCGACGAGGACACCCAGTAACCGACCCACGCCGAGCGGAGTGAGGCGCGGATCACGTTACCGATCGTGATCTGGCCGGCGAACTCGCCGTCCACGGTGATCGTGTACGGCAGGCACTGGCCGCGCCGGGCCAGCGACCGCAGCGCCGTCCACTGCGCGGGCCAGGACCAGTAGCTGTTCCGGTCGCGCCACGGCCCGGGCCCGGTCGGCTCCCACGGCTCGAGGTGCTCCTGGTCACGCAGCCGGATCCGGCTCCAGTCACCCGCGTCGCGCAGCCGGATCGGCCGCACCGCGACCTCCCCGGCCGCCACGCGGAGCGGCCCCAGGCCGGCCGGCCACCCGGGGTGACGGGACTCCAGGTCATACGCTGCTGGCTGCACCGGACAGTTCTAACCCCGCTGGGCCAGGAAGGTCACCTTGACCTGCTCGCCCGCGGGCACCTCGGTGAGGTCCTCGTCAACGTTGACCAGGCAGTTCGCTTCGGCCAGCGACGCGAGCAGGTGCGCGCCGGACGTGCCGAGCGGCTGCACCAGGTACTCGCCGGTGCTCTCGTCGCGCAACAGCTGGCCGCGCAGGTACCCGCGGCGGCCCTTCGTGGACGACACCGGTGACAGCAACCGCGCGCTGACCGTGCGGCGATGCGGGTTGCGGGTGCCGCGCGCGGCGCGGATCAGCGGCCGGATCAGCACCTCGAACACGACCAGCGCGCTCATCGGGTTGGCCGGGATCAGGAAGGTCGGCACCGCATCCGGGCCGAGCCGACCGAAGCCCTGCGCCGACCCCGGGTGCATGCCCACGCGGGTCATGTCGATCTCGCCGAGGTCGGACAGGGCCGCCTGCACCTCGTCGCCGGCGGTGCCACCCGCCCCGCCCGCGACCACGACGACCTCGGACATCAGCAGCCGGCCCTCGACCACCTCACGCAGCCGCTTCGGATCGCTCGGCACGATCCCCACGCGGCTGACCTCCGCTCCGGCGTCGCGCGCCGCGGCCGCGAGGGCGTAGGAGTTCACGTCGTAGACCTGGCCGGTGCTCGGGGTGCGGTCGATGTCGACCAGCTCGTCGCCCACCGACACGATCGACACCCGCGGCCGCGGGTAGACCAGCACCTTCGAGCGGCCGACCGCCGCGAGCAGTCCGACCTGCGCCGCGCCGATCGTGTCGCCCTGGCGGACGGCCACGTCGCCGATCTGCACGTCCTCGCCGGTCCGGCGCACGTAGGCGGCGGACGGCACCGACCGGTGGATCGTCACCTTGGCCGGGTGGCCGTCGGTGAAGGCGGTCGGCACGACGGCGTCGGCGAGGGTCGGCAGCGGCGCTCCGGTGGCGACCCGGACCGCCTGCCCGGGCTGCAGCCGCCGGGGCTGCCGTGAGCCGGCCGGGATCTCCCCCACCACCGGGAGCTGGACGGGATCGTCGCCGTCGGTGCGCACGTCCACGCTGCGCACCGCGTACCCGTCGACGGCGGCCTGGTCGAAGCCGGGCAACGCGTGCTCGGCCACGACCTCCTCGGCGCAGAGCAGGCCCTGGGCTTCGGAGATCGCGACGCGGACGGGTCGCGGGCGCACCGCGGCCTGCAGGACGCGGGCGATCTGCTCGTCGACCGAGCGGAGGTCCTGCTCGGCCTGGTCGGGCTCCGGGGTGGGGTCGGTCATCAGCGATCGGTCCCGAGTCGTTCGGTCAGCCAGTTCCGCAGCTCGGGCCCGTAGTCCGGGTCGTCGAGGGCGAAGTCGACGGCCGCCTTGAGGAAACCGCCGGGGTTGCCCAGGTCGTGCCGCCCGCCGCGGTGGACGACGATGTGCACGGGGTGGCCCTCCTCGATCAGCAGCGCGACGGCATCGGTGAGCTGCAGTTCACCACCCGCGCCCGGTTCGATGCGACGCAGGGCGTCGAAGATCGCCCGGTCGAGGAGGTAGCGGCCGGCCGCGGCGTAGGTGGACGGCGCCTCCTCCGGCGAGGGCTTCTCGACCATGCCGTGCACCTGCTTGACGTCGGGGTCGCCGGTGTCCGTGACGTCGAACACGCCGTAGGGCGAGATCTGCTCCTTCGGGATGTCGAACGCGCACAGCACGCTGCCGCCGTGCTCGGCGCGCACCTCGGCCATCTTCGAGAGCACGCCGGCGGGCAGCACCAGGTCGTCGGGCAGCGGCACCGCGACGGCCTCGTCCTCGTCGGTCAGGTTCGGCTCGGCCTGCGCCACCGCGTGCCCGAGGCCGAGCGCCTCCTCCTGGATCGCGACCTCGACCTCGATCAGCTCCGGACCGCGCCGGACCTTCTCCAGCAGCGCGGTCTTGCCCTTGCGCTCGAGGTTCGCCTCCAGCTCGGGCGCGGGCCGGAAGTAGCTGACGACCGACTCCTTGCCCGGCGAGGTGACGATCACCAGCCGTTTCGCCCCGGCCTGCGCGGCTTCGCTCGCGACGATCTCGATCCCCGGCGTGTCCACCACCGGGAGCAACTCCTTGGGAACCGCTTTCGTCGTCGGCAGGAACCGGGTCCCCAGGCCCGCGGCGGGGACGATTGCGGTTCGGAACGAGTGGTTGTCGAAGGCGCCCGTCATAGGCGCCAAGCCTAACCTGCGTACATGGGTGCGCAGCGCAATGACGAGGTGACGAAGGCCGAGTGGCGCGCCGAGCTGTCGGCCGCCCGCGCCGCCGTCTCCGTGCAGCAACGGGTCGCCGAGACCGCCGCGCTGGTCCGCGCGGTGTCCGCGATGTCACTCCCGGACACCGTGTGCGGCTACGTCCCGTTCGGCACCGAGCCGGGCTCGATCGGCCTGCTCGACGTGCTGCGCGAGCGCGGCGCGCGGGTGCTGCTCCCGGTGATTCCCGCCGAACCCGGGCCACTGGAATGGGCCGAGTACACGGGCACCGCGAGCCTGCGCGCCGGCCGGTTGCGCCGCATCCTCGAGCCGACCGGCCCGTTCCTGGGCCCGGAGGCGCTGGCCGCGGCCGGGCTGGTGCTGCTACCCGCCATGGCCGTCGACCACCGCGGCGTGCGTCTGGGCCGGGGCGCCGGGTTCTACGACCGGTCGCTGGCGCACGCCGCGCCCGGCGCCGACCTGGTAGCCGTGGTGCGGGACGCTGAGCTGGTCGAACGGCTGCCCGCGGAGGCGCACGACGTGCTCATGACCGGGGCGCTCACCCCCGGCCGCGGGCACGTGCGGCTGCCACTGTGACCAACCCTTGTTTGCGCTGAGGGAATGGTGTCCAGCACAATTGCGTTAGCACTCTTGCGGATCGAGTGCCAATGCGCGAAGGAGCACCTGTGCCCACGTACCAGTACGCCTGCAAGGAGTGCGGCCACCGTTTCGAGGCCGTGCAGTCGTTCTCCGATGCCAGCCTGACCGAGTGCCCGGAGTGCACCGGCCCGCTGCGCAAGCTCTACGGAGCGGTCGGCGTGATCTTCAAGGGCTCCGGCTTCTACCGGACCGACTCGCGTTCTTCGTCGTCCTCATCGACGTCGTCCACCTCCTCGTCCAGCTCGTCAAGCTCGTCGAGCACGTCCAGCGAGAGCAAGAGCAGCTCTGCCTCCTCATCTTCGTCGAGCGGTACGACAACGGCGGCCGCCGCGGCTTCCTGACCGCTGAGTTATCCACAAGTACCCAGTTATCCACAGCTGCCAGATCCGCGTCTTTCCGCCGGGTGTCAGCACCCCTAGCGTCGATTCCGTCGACGGCACACCGCCGTCGCATCCGACGACTGGGGGTGCTTCGCCATGCGCTTCGATCCGTGTGCCCGCTGGAACCGGCTCCGGCCCCGCTTCGGCGGACGACGGTGGCACCGGCTGCGCAAGCTGGTCGCCGCCGGTCTGCTGATCACCGCGGCGGTCCTGGCCGCACGCCCGGACGCGGCCGAGCCGCGGGCCGAGCCGCCGCCACCCTCCGTACCTGTCCCCTTCACGGGTGATCTTGCGTTCGCCGCGGTGCCGGTCCGGCTCGCGGACACCGGTGTCGCCGACCTGCTGAGCCCCGGTATGCGCGTCGACGTGGTCACCCTCGACGAGTCGGCGCAGAGCAGGAAAGTGCTGGCCAGCATGGCGACCGTGCTGACGGTGCGGCCGCCGCCGGCCTCGGCCGGACGCCTGGCGAGCGCGCGCGACGGGCCGCTGGTGGTCCTGTCGTTGCCGGAGGACACGGCCAGGGAGGTGGCCGCGATGTCACTCCAGAACCCGGTAGCGGTTACCCTCCGTTAGCCGTTTCCGGAGGAGAGGAGTGCACATGCTCAAGGGCTTCAAGGACTTCCTGATGCGCGGCAACGTCATCGAGCTGGCGGTCGCGGTCGTCATCGGGACGGCGTTCACCGCGATCGTCACGGCGTTCACGAACGGGCTGATCAAGCCGCTGATCAACGCCATCGGCGGCTCGGACGCCGCGAAGGGCCTGGGGTTCAACGTCCTGCGCGAGAACGACTCCACGTTCCTCGACTTCGGCGGCGTGATCAACGCGGCGATCAACTTCGTGATCGTGGCCGTGGTGGTCTACTTCCTGCTGGTCCTGCCGATGAAGAAGATCCAGGAGCGCCGCAAGCGGGGCCAGGAGGAGGGCCCCGCCGAGCCGACGGACGTCGAGCTGCTGACGGAGATCCGCGACCTGCTGCGCCAGCAGAGCGGAGCCAACGGCCAGGTCAGCAGCCGCACCGAAGCCCGCGACTGAGGCCCTTTTGCCTGCTCCGGGCACCCTGGGCCCGGAGCAGGCCGGTCAGCCCTGGCGCTCCCGGCCGCGCAGGAGCCGGTCGCCGGGCCGCCGATCCCGGTACCAAGCAGGCCACTCAGCTCCGGCACCCGTCACACAGGGGCGCGCCAGCCCAGGACGAGGTCAACGGCCCTGAAACACCATGGCCGACCCAAGCACACCTCAAGCCCCACAGGCGTCTCCGAGAAAGCCGTTGGTGGCGGCCTCCCGGGCGGGCCGACACCTGGCCTCCCGACAGGGCCGGGCTGCGGCTAACCGCCGTGGTGGGGTGGCCGGTTCTCGCGGTACCAGGCGTCCTCGTCGCGGGCCGGGCGCTCCGGCTCGCGCTCGTCGGACGTCGTGTCCGGGAGGACCTCCCCGAAGATCTCCTCCAGCTTGCGCCGGTCGCGGGGAGGCTTGCGCTCCCGGTCCTCCCCGGACATCAGGACTCGTCGAGGCCGGAGAGCTGGTCGATCACGTAGGGCACGAGCGAGGACAGCGTCGCCATGCCGTCGCGCACCGCGGCGCGCGAGCCGGCCAGGTTGACCACCAGCGTGCTGCCCGATACGCCGACCAGGCCGCGCGAGATGCCCGCGTCGACCGCGCCGGCGGCGAGCCCGGAGGAGCGCAGAGCCTCGCCGATCCCGGGAATGGGGCGGTCGAGCACACCGATCGTCGCGTCGGGGGTGACGTCCCGCGGCGACACGCCGGTGCCACCGACGGTGATGACGAGGTCCACACCACCGATCACGGCGGTGTTGAGGGCGTTGCGGATCGCCACGGTGTCGGCGTGCACCAGCACCACGCCGTCCACGATGAAGCCGGCTTCCTCCAGCAGCTCCTGAACCAGGGGGCCCGAGGTGTCCTCATGCTCGCCGTGCGCCGCGCGGTCGTCCACGATCACCACGAGCGCGCGGCCCAGCCGCTGTGCACTGCGTTCCATGAGCACACGGTATCCGGTTGTTACCGACGTCTGACGAGCACGTCGCCACTACTGCGAGGTAGCCCGCGCCGCCCGTGACCGGTGCCCCGCGCCACGGGCGGCGCCGGGATCATCGATTCCCACGTCGCCGCCTCCTGACCACCTCCCGCCGGGGGTCGTGCTCCTCGACGACGTCCCGCCACGACCCCAGCGAGCTGCCCACCGGTTCGCCCACGACACCGTCACCGGCGCCCGGGCTCCTGTCCGAAGTGGACGCGGTGCGGCTGGCCGGGGCGGAGCGACTGGCGCGGACGTCAACGGCGCACCGCCCCCATGTCCGCGACCTGCAGCCCGCGCCGCTTCAACCAGGACGTCCACCTGACTCCCCCGCACAACGCCCGCTGAACCGGCCTCCCGCACACAGTGGTCCCCGTAACCACGGGCAGCGCCTGGACAGCCGACGTCCGCCACAGTGCGCATGCCCGTGGCCTGCTGGGCTTCGCGGCCCGGCGCGCGTCCACGCCGCCGCACCTCCGCGTCACCTTCGTCGGCCGTCTGGGGTCCTCGACCGAACCCAACACTCCCGAACGCTTCCTGCGACGCAGGGGCGCGATTCGCCGCGTCCCGACGACGCGGTGGATCCACGGCCCGCCGATGCTGGAGGTGTCAGCCCCGCCGTCGGGGTCGATCATGCTCACCGGGCTGACTACGGCCCCGGTCGGGCCAGGCCCGACCGGGGCCAGCCGTGCGCTGGTTGCGGCTCCGCTCGGTTCAACCACCGCCCCGCCTGCCAAAATTCACCCGCCCGCGAGCGGCAGCCCTCGCCGTGGTCACACCCCGACGCGACCTCGCCCGCCATGCGAGACCAAACCCATTCCTCGGACTCCTCCACGAGCATCCACACCCGCTGCAGTGGCACTTCAATCTGGACGCTTCCCGGTAAGCGGTCGTAGGTCCGCAGCAACCGGTCGATCACGTCGTTCGCGTCGCACACTCGGACGCGGATGGTTCCCGAGATGGCGCCTCGCCTCGCGGTTCAGCCCACCCCACGCGACCAACAGGCCCTGATCGGCACCGTGTGTGCCCATCACCCCGTGCAGCTGCGTGACGACCTGCGAGCCGATCGGTCCCTCGTTGGATTTCACCTGTGCGAGCAAGAGGGGCCCACGTCCCGCGTAGATGTCCATCCCACCATCAGGCCCCGGGGTCGACACCGTGCAGTGATAACCCTCCGCACGCAGGATCTCCGCCACCAGGTCGGCCAAACCATGGCCGGCGAACCGCTCCCGGATCCGCTGCATGATCCGGTCCCGGGCGACTTGTTCGATGTTGGCACGCAGCTCGGGAACGTCGACCGGGTCTCGGAGTCCAACCGCACGGCTTCCGTCCACACGCTCGCGAACGGCGCTTCGGCTGACCGGTTTTCCGGATCGGAACCGACGCCCATCAACTCCTCGATCCGACGGTAGACGTCGTTCTTGCTCGGCTGGAATATCGTCAACGCCGAGCTGAAGAGCAGGTCCTGGTGAACGACGGCACGCGGAAGATCTGTCCGGCACCAGTCCACGTCGATCACATGGCGCCTCGCGAGGTCGGCGTCGGCGACTTCAGTGACAGCACCACAGCGCCGCAGGTTCTGTCATTTCACATCGCGGCAAAGAGAAAACCGCGCGCGACCGGAATCCCTCCAGTCGCACGCGGTTCGGTTGCCGGCTCGTCCCCGGGGAGCCGGTCAAGTGGTCTCGGCCGCCCCGGGCGGCCGAGCGTCTGTCATCCCCTCCGGCCGCCCCGAAGCGGCCGGACGCGTCTCCGGCCACCGAGCAGGCCGGAGACAGCAACCTCAGTTCGTCGGCACCGGTTGGCCGCCCAGCGTCACTTGCACGGTGCGCCCATCGCTCAGGGTGAAAGTCACCTTGTCGCCCGGGGCGCGGGTTCGCACGGCCGCGATGAGGCCGTCCGCGTCGTTGATGACCAGGTCCTCGACCTTCGTCACCACGTCGCCCTGCTTCAGGCCCGCCTGCTCGGCCGGGCTCCCGGCCTGCACGCCCGCGATCGTGGCCCCACCCTGCTGCGCATCGCTGACGTTCGCCCCGATGAACGTCTGCGTCGCCTTGCCGGTGTCGATGATCTCCTGCGCCGTGCGCCGCGCCTGGTTGATCGGGATCGCGAAGCCGATGCCGGCGTTCGTCGCCTCCGTCTGGCCCATTCCGGACGACTGCGGGCTGTAGATGGCCGAGTTGATGCCGATCACCTGACCCGACAGGTTCGCCAGCGGACCACCCGAGTTGCCCGGGTTGATCGCCGCGTCGGTCTGGATCGCGCTCATCACCGTCGTCTGGTCGCCCTCGCTGCCACCGGCCCGCACCGGGCGGTGCAGCGCGCTCACGATGCCCGACGTGACCGTCCCGGCCAGCTCGAACGGCGACCCGATCGCCACCACCGACTGGCCCACGTTCAGGTCGTCGGAATTGCCCAGCGCCACCGGCGTCAGGTTCTTCACCCCGTTGACCTTCACCACGGCGACGTCGGTCGTCGGGTCGCGGCCCACGATCGACGCGGTCGCCTTCGTCCCGTCCTGGAACACCGCCTGGATCGAGCCGCCGTCCACGGCGACCTCCACCACGTGGTTGTTGGTCAGGATGTAGCCGTCGGTCGACAACACGAACCCGGAGCCCTCGCCCTGCCCGCTCCGCCCGGACACCTGCAGCTCCACCACGCTCGGCGACAGCTTCTGCGCCACCGCCTCGACCGAACCGGCCGGCGCGGACGTCGTCTGCTGCGCGGGCACGGGCTGGTCGAGCGCGTTGTACGACGCGCCACCGGTGTTCTGCGCGGTCAGGTACCCCCCGGCGGCACCCGCTCCGCCACCGACGATCAACGCGAGCACCGCGACCCCGGCCACGAGCTTGCCCGGGCCCCGACGCTGCTGCGGCACAGCCGTCATCGTCGCCGTCGCGTACGGCGACTGCTGCTGCGCGCCCGGCGGCGTCCACGGGTACCCACCAGTCTGCTGCCCACCCGGCGCATACGCGCCGCGCGCCTGCTCAGGAGCGGCCTGCTGCGCGGCTCCCTGTGCCGACCACGGGCTCGGCTGCGGCCCCGAGCCGAGCGGCGTTCCGCGCGCGGGCGTCTTCGCGTCCTCCGGCGACTGCTGCGCGCCGGGGTCCCGCTGGGCACCGCCGTCGTGCGGTGCGCTGGGGTCGTTCTCGGTCATGTCCCTACCATGCGTGTCGGTCCTGAGAGCGGGCTGAGCCCAGCCTGAGGGTCACGCATGAGTATGCCGCCGGTGTCAGCCCACCGCGCGGAGACGTTCCGCGATCTGCTCCGGCGTGGCGTCGTTGATCCACACCGCCTCGCCCGATTCGGACCCGGCGAGGTACTTCAGCTTGTCCGGCGCACGCAGGATGGAGAACAGCTCGAGGTGCAGCCAGCCCAGCCCGCGGTCGATCCGGACGGGCGCCTGGTGCCAGCCGGCGATGTAGGGCAGCGGCCGGTTGTAGAGCCCGTCGCAGCGGCGCAGCACGTCGAGGTAGACCTCGGCGAAGTCGTCGCGTTCGGCGTCGGTGAGCGCCGGGATGTCGGGCACCTGGCGGTGCGGCACGACCTGCACGTGCACCGGCCACCGCGCCGCGGGCGGGACGAACGCCGTCCAGTACCGCCCCTCCGCGATCACGCGCGTGCCGGTCTTCCGCTCGGCGGCCAGCACGTCACCGAGCACCGGGCGGCCGTGTTCCTCCTGGTAGGCCCGGGCGACGTCGAGCATGCGGCGCGTCTTCGGCGTCACGAACGGGTAGCCGTAGATCTGGCCGTGCGGGTGGTGCAGCGTCACGCCGATCTCCTCGCCCCGGTTCTCGAACGGGAAGACCTGCTCCAGCCCGTCGATCTCGGACAGCGCGGCCGTGCGGTCGGCCCACGCCTCGACGACCGTGCGCACCCGCGACGGGCTCAGCTGCGCGAACGATCCATTGTGGTCACTGGTGAAGCAGACGACCTCGCAGCGCCCCTTGCCCGGCGCGGTCCGCACGAGCCCGAGACCGTCCAGTGTGGACCGCTCACCGGTGGCGCCCTCCTCGAAGGAGGGGAACCGGTTCTCGAACACGACCACGTCGTAGTCGGGTTCGGGGATCTCGCTCGGCTTGCCCGGCTTGCTCGGGCACAACGGGCACAGGTCGGCCGGCGGCTTGTACGTGCGGGTCTGCCGGTGCGCGGCCATCGCCACCCACTCGCCGGTCAGCGGGTCGAGGCGGATCTCCGAGCTGGCGGCCACCGCGGGCAGGTCGCGCGTGTCCTCCGCCGTGCGGGACGGGGTGTTCTCGCCCTCGTCGAAGTAGATGATCTCCCTGCCGTCGGCAAGGTGGCGAAGCGTCCGCCTCACTCTTCCTCCGTGTCCTCGTTGACGGGTGCGACCTTCAGCTCACCCACGTGCTCGGCCAGAACGTCGCGCGCCGCCTCGCCCAGCCCGTCGTCGCTCACCACGACGTGCGCTTCGTCGAGCTCGGCGATCGTGGAAATGCCCACCACACCCCACTTGGACGAGTCGGCGAGCACGACCAGCCGCCGCCCGGACTCCACCAGCGCGCGGTCGGTCTCGCTCTCGGTCAGGTTGGGCGTGGTGAAGCCGGGGCCCTCGGCCATGCCGTGCACGCCGAGGAACACCTGGTCCAGGTGCAGTCGGCGCAGGCTGTGCACGGCGACCGGCCCGACCAGCGCGTCGGAGGGCGTGCGGACGCCGCCGGTGAGCACCACCGTGCGGTCCGGCGCGGACGACGCGCGCAGCACGTCGGCGACGTGGATCGAGTTGGTGACGATCGTCAGCCCGGGCACCCCGTCCAGCGCGCGGGCGAGCGTCCACGTGGTCGTGCCGGCGGACAGGCCGATCGCGGTGCCCGGCTGGACCAGCTCGGCGGCGACGCTCGCGATGGCCTCCTTCTGGGCCTGCTGCCGCACGGACTTGGCCTCGAACCCGGGCTCCTCCGTGCTCGGCCCGACGACGGCGGTCGCACCGCCGTAGACCTTCTCCACCAGACCGCGGCCGGCGAGCACGTCCAGGTCGCGGCGGATGGTCATGTCGGACACGCCGAGCCTGCTGACGAGGTCGCTCACGCGGACCGCGCCGGTCCGCCGCGCCTCTTCGAGGATCATCGCCTGCCGCTGCCGCGCCAGCACCATCGCTCCCATCGCCCAACAACTACACAAAATCCTACACGAATCAACAAGCGCAGGATGTGGTCAGCCGGGCGAACCGGGCAGACGCAGGTTCAGCAGAGCACCACCCTCCGGGGCGCGGCCGGCGTACGCGACGCCACCGTGGCGCTCGGCGGCCTGCTTGACGATCGCCAGCCCCAAACCGGATCCGGGCAGGGTGCGGGCCTCGGACGAGCGGTAGAAGCGGTCGAACACGCGCGGCAGGTCCTCGTCGGCGATGCCCGGACCGGAGTCGGCGACCTCGATGACCGCGGTGCCGTCGCCCAGCGGGTACATCCGGACCCGCACGCGGGACTCGGGCGGGGAGAACTTGACCGCGTTGTCCAGCAGGTTCAGCACCGCGCGTTCGAGGGCGCCGGCGTCGCCGGTGACGACCCACGGCTGGAGCGCGACGTCGAACTCGATCTCGCCGGCGCGGCGGCGGGCGCGGTCCAGGGCGCGTTCGACGACCTCGACCAGCTCGACGCGCTCGAACGCGGTACGCGGCTCGTCCTGCCGGGCCAGCTCGACGAGGTCGCCGATGAGCTGGGTCAGCTCGTCCAGCTGGGCCTTGATGTCGGTCTCGATCTCCGCGCGGTCCTTCTCCGACAGCGACGGCGCGCCCGAGCGGCTGGCGGACAGCAGCAGCTCGAGGTTCGTGCGCAGGGACGTGAGCGGGGTGCGCAGCTCGTGACCGGCGTCGGCGACGAGCTGTCTCTGCCGGTCCTGCGACTCGGCGACGGCGCCGAGCATCGTGTTGAAGCTGTGCGTCAGCCGGGCCAGCTCGTCGTCGCCGCTGATCGGGATCGGGCGCAGGTCACCGGTCCGGGCGATGTGCTCGGTCGCCGAGGTCAGCCGTTCGACTGGTCTGAGCCCGGTGCGGGCCACGGCCGTCCCGGCGAGCGCGGCGACCACGATCCCGCCACCGCCGATCAGCGCGAGGACCACCGCCAGCTCGCGCAGGGTCTGTTTGGTCGCGTCGAGTGGTTGCGACAGCACCAGCGCCACGCCCGGCTGGTAGCGGTAGGGCACGGCGAGCACGCGCGAGTCGGTGTTCTGGTCGGTGCGGATCGACGAGGTCTTCTGGCCGCTGGCCACCTCGCGCTCGTCGAGCCCGATCGGCGGCCGCATCGACGGCGCCGACTCGAACGCGGACGTGCCGTCGGCGACGATCAGGTCGAAGCGCACGTCGACCAGGCGGGTGATGTAGGTGGGGATGCGCAGGCCGCCGGTCTGCACGACCTGCGGATCGTTGATGACGCTGTTCGCCTGCTGGATCAGCTCGTCGTCGACCTGCTGGTACAGGTTGTTGTAGACGGTGATGTAGGCGCCCAGCGAAACCAGCGCCAGCACCCCCGCGACGCACGCCGCGGCCAGCAGGGTGACACGCGCCCGCAGCGACATCCGCCGGGGAGCTGAACCGTTGTCCACGCGGATCACGGGCACCGGTTCGGTCACGGCTTGGCTCACGGCGGGGTTTCCCGCAGCACGTACCCGACGCCGCGGACGGTGTGGATCAGGCGCGGCTCACCGCCGGCCTCGGTCTTGCGGCGCAGGTAACCGACGTAGACCTCCAGCGCGTTGCCCGAGGTCGGGAAGTCGTAGCCCCACACCTCCTCGAGGATGCGGCCGCGCGTGAGGACGTGCTTCGGGTACGACATGAACAGCTCGAGCAGCGCGAACTCGGTGCGGGTGAGGCTGATGTCGCGGTCGCCGCGGCGGACCTCGCGGGTGCCCGGGTCGAGCGTCAGGTCGGCGAAGGTGAGCTTCTCGGCGTCCGGGGGCGTCTGGGCCTCGCGGGAGGCGCGGCGCAGGAGCGCGCGGAGGCGGGCGAGGAGCTCCTCCAGCGCGAAGGGCTTCGGGAGGTAGTCGTCGGCGCCGGCGTCGAGACCGGAGACGCGGTCGGACACCGTGTCGCGGGCGGTCAGCACGAGGATCGGCAGGTCGTCACCGGTGCTGCGCAGGCGCCGGGCCACCTCCAGCCCGTCCAGCCGGGGCATCATGACGTCGAGGATCATGGCGTCCGGCCGGTCGGCGATCACGCGCTCCAGAGCCTGGGCGCCGTCGCCCGCCAGCTCCACCTGGTAGCCGTTGAACTCCAGCGACCGCCGGAGCGACTCCCGGACCGCCCGATCGTCGTCGACAACGAGAATGCGCATGTAGACAGTGTTGCGGACGGTGCTGAGACCCGCCTAAGAAGTCACTGGTCCAGCAGCCCGCCGCGGTAGGCGAGCAGGGCGGCCTGGACCCGGTTCGCGGCGCCGATCTTCGACAGGACCGCCGAGACGTAGCCCTTGACGGTGGCCTCGGACAGGTGGAGTTTGCCGCCGATCTCGGCATTGGACAGGCCCTGCCCGATCAGGGCGACGACTTCGCGCTCCCGCTCGGAAAGTGAGGCGAGTAACTTGCGCGCCGGCTGAGCGGCGCGTTGTCCTTCGCGGTGGGCGCGCACCATGCGCGCGGCGACACCGGGGTCGAGGACGGCGCCGCCTCTCGCGAGGTCGCGGACGGCGCGGAGGAGTGCCGCGGGCTCGATGTCCTTGAGGAGGAAGCCGTTCGCGCCGAGCCGGAGGGCCAGGCTGACGTACTCGTCCATGTCGAAGGTGGTCAGCATGGCCGCGGCGGGCGGGTTGGGCAGCTCGAGGATCGCGCGGAGCGCGCGGATGCCATCGTCGGGGGCCCGCATCTTGATGTCGAGCAGGACGACGTCCGGGTGGAGGCGCCGTGCCGTCTCGACCGCCGAGCGCCCGTCGTTCGCTTCACCGACCACCTCGATGTCCGGCGCGCCGGCCATCATGCCGCGGAGACTGGCCCGCACGAGATCCTCGTCGTCGGCGAACATGAGCTTGATCAACTAAGCCCTCCGAACGGTCGGTGGAGCGGGGTGTCCGCGTCCCGATCACGGAAGGTTACCCAGTGGTAGCGCGGACGTCGATACGCTGATCACCCGGGGTGGTTGCGCCTTTCGTAGGTGGTTTGGGGCGGCCGGGTTGCGCCCCCGGCAGCACCATGGCGCGGCTGACCGCACTCGACCGAGGCGGCGATCGGCCAGCCGCGCTCGACCGAGGCGGAGGTCACGCACATAGGGGCGCCCCGGACCCGCTACGCTGAGGCGGCCAGCCCTCGTAGCTCAGGGGATAGAGCACCGCTCTCCTAAAGCGGGTGTCGCAGGTTCGAATCCTGCCGGGGGCACAAAGCCCCTGGTAGAGCCATTGACCAGGGGCTTTGTGCTGCGCGTCCCCATGCTCAACCCTCGTTTTGGGCCTTTCGACGGCGGGCCGAGCCGCCAGCGGGGGCGAGCCTCAACTCACGCGCCCCCGGGACGCGAATCGCCGTGTGCTTGGGCTAGACGAGTAATGCGTAACTGTGTCAGTGGTCGTAGGCGGTGAGGGATCGGGTGACGGGTTGGCCGGTGGCGCGGTTGTGCCAGATGGCCGCGGTCAGGGCCAGGAGACGTTGGGCGATGCGGATGCCGACGCCCTCGATGGTGCGCCCACCGTGCCGTTCCAGGTCCAACTGGCCTTTGAGCGTGTCGTTGACCGACTCGATGAGCTGGCGGATGGACTTGAGTAGCGGCTCACCGGGGTGCGGGATTCGGTTGCGGTAGGACAGTCGGATCAGCCGGACGCCGCGCTCGGCGAGGTAGTGGTCGAGTTCTCGGGAGACGTAGCCCTTGTCGGCGATGATCAGCAGTCCGGGGCGTTCGGCGAGCAGGTGGGGTTCGTGGTCGCAGATGGCCATGAGTACCTGCCGCTCGTCGATCTTCGGATCGGCCAACGCCCAGGCGATGGGCAGTCCGGCCGGGGTGCAGACCAGGTGCAGGCGCAAGCCCCAGAACCAGCGCGAGTGCGAGCGGCAGTAGCCGTACTTGGCCCAGCCGGCCAGTTCCGAGCGCTTCACGGTGGGCAGGGAGCGTCCGCATTCGACCGGAGTGGAGTCGACGATCCAGGTGTTGTCGGTCCACAGGTCGGTGTCCGTCGCCAACCAGCGCATCACCTGCTTGACCAGTGGTAACGCAGCGCGCAGACGACGGTTGTAGCCGGACTGGCCGGGCAGGCTCCGGAAGGCACCAGGCATCCGGGTAGGCAGGAACCGCAGCCACCGGGCCTCCGAGGTGAACCCCAGCAGCGCCTGAGCCACGGCCAGGGTGACCAATTCCGCGTCGGTGAGCTTCGCAGGTCTGCCCATCCGACGCCTATCAGCGAGGCGGTCGTCGATCTTGACGTACAGTGCGGTCAGAAGGGTGTTCAAATCGGTCGTCACAAACTGATCTTGAACACCCTTCGTCCGTCTTCGCTACCACCCCGACTTACGCATTACTCGTCTAGCAGCCGGCGCGGATCTCCGAGCGGTGCTGGCCCAGGCGATTGAGCAGCCCCACAAGACGCTTGACCTGGAGCCTGGAAACTGGCGTCCAGCACCATGCCCACGCTCCGCGAATCCAACCGCGTAGTTGATGTGCTGCGCCCGGGCGATAGCGTGGCCGTGCTGCCCGACGCCGTTCTCACCGACGAGCGGACAGACGGACTGGATTTCGCCCCGCGGACGAAGTACCAGCATCGGTTGACGGAAGGCGGCGGGTACGACGAGCCCCATCGGGCCTTGCTGCGAGAACTGCAGAACCAGCAAGGAAAGCACCGAAACCAGCCCGGAGGGTTCTGGTTCGCAGAAAGCCGCTCAGGACGCCCTGGTTCGCAATACCCAACTTCAATGCACCCTGGGCCTTCCTCGCAACTGCCGACGCACACAACACGACGCGCATCGGTATGACCGGCTGGGTCATGAGTCCTCAATCAGATCCGACAAGCTCTGCGCCATCCTCCGCCGCGGCCGGCAGTGGGAGCGAACGGAGGCATGCGCGCCAATCTTCCCGAGCCAAGCGGCACGATGAACAGGTCACTGATGCTATGACTGGATTCTGAGCCAATCAGTCATTGGCCCGGAACTCCCTCACCACGAGGTCATGGCGTACGCGTGTTCAAAGTTTCCTTACTTGTTCGAGGCGGCCCCTGCGGGGCCGCTCATTCGGCCCTCATCTCGTCGAACCGCCGGACGCGGGCGTGCGGCTGACGCCGGTCCCCCGTGGCGGTTCGACGAAGGCCAGGCGGCCCCACAGCCACCGCAAGAAGAAGAACAAGATGCCCTCGCCGGGCAGGCAGGCTCCGCTGGGGAACGCAGACCAGGTTGCGTTGGCAGGATGGGCTCTCGGTGGTCATCCCGTCGCCTGATCCGATGGCTATCGACTCGTCCCGGGCGGAAAGGTTGGCGACTTCGGCCGGCGGATGAGCCCCGAGGTTGCAGCCAGCCCCCACACGTCGTGATCCGAGACCACGAAAGGCGGGGCCGCAGGTTTCCGAAGTGTTTCGATCGCCCGCAGGACTCGGCAGTACACGTGATCAAAACTTGACCCTGTGTCATGTAACCATGTCGCCCGAGCCAACGATGGATCGTTCGCGCACAGCTGCTCTGGTGATCCAAGGGGGACTCCGCTGAACTTCTCGAACAAGCTTTCGACCACCTCACCCACTCGGAGCAACGCAGGCAGGTCACCGTGCGCATGATCCCAGATTCGGTGCATCCCGGTGCCAGTCGGGCAGAACAGGACATTTTCTCGGAGCTGGCCGCACTCGAAGTCGCCGGGTGGGAATACGCCATGCACAGCACCAACCTGCCCGAACACGACCGCAAGAGGGTCTGCGAGATCGATTTCCTCTTGCTGGGCGAACGCGGCTTGCTGGTGCTGGAGGTCAAAGGAGGCGAGATATTCCTGAAGAAGGACGTTTGGCACACGCGTGACCTCAAGGGCAAGCGGCACCGGCTCAAGGAAAGCCCGCTCGACCAGGCTCGGACGAGCATGTTCGCCTTGACGAACGTCCTCCGCCGCACCACCGCCGATCCGGAGTTGGTCGAGCGCACGGTGTTCGGGTATGGCGTCGTTTTCCCGGACAGCGAGTTCGATGCGGTCAGCGTGGAGTGGACCCCCGAAATGGTGATCAACTCCATCCGCTTGGACTCCGAGGGGTGGGCGGACTGCCTCGATCGGCTGGGCGCGTTCTGGGAGGGCAAGCCTGGCGGCCGGGGTTCTCTGTCCGCCGATGAGGTCGAGCGCTACCTCAACGTCCTCCGCCCCGACTTCGATCGCGTGCTGTCCCTACGCCGTCTCGACGACATGGTGGAGAAAGAACTCGTCGCCCTCACGAAGGGCCAGTACAAGGCACTCGACCAACACCGCAGGAATCCGCGCTTGGTGTTCGAAGGCGGTGCCGGGACGGGCAAGACCATGCTGGCGGTCGAGATGTGCCGACGTGCCCGGGGTTCCGGTGAACGCATCCTGCTGACCTGCCGCAGCCACGTCCTTGCGGCCTTCATCCGATCGCAGCAGGACCTGGAAGGCATCACCGTGGTCCCGTTCGACGAGGTGCCCGCTTTCGACGCGACCACCTTCGACGTCGTTGTGGTGGACGAGGCGCAGGACGTCATCAACGGGCACGACCTCGACGTGCTGGACACCCTGCTGGTAGGCGGGTTGGCCGATGGCCGCTGGGCCTTCTTCCTGGACTCCAACAACCAACGAGGGCTGGTCGGACGCTACGAGGACGATGCGAAGGTCAGGCTGGACTCGCACCGTCCCACTTTCGTCGACCTGATGGACAACTGCCGGAACACCATCGAGATCGTTCGAGCCACCCAGGAGCGAACCGGGGCCGACTTGGGAGTGACCACGGCCGGTCACGGCCGGGAGGTCGTGGTGGTCGAGGAGAACCGCGAGAAGACAATCAGCACGGTGGCAGCGGCCTTGGTCGAACTGGAAGAACACGGCGTGCCACTCGAACAGGTCGTGCTGCTCTCACCGCACGATCTGGCCGCCTCGATCTTCGTCGAACTACCCGTCGAGTGGCTCGAGCGTGTCGACGTGCTGGACCTGATGCGCATGCGCCGACCCGGCCGTGGACGCGTCGGGTTCGCGCAGGTCGCCGACTTCAAGGGACTGGAGAGCCGGTACGTCTTCCTGGAGGTGGACGAGGCGGCGGACGAACAGGCAGCGCGCGCCCAGCTGTACGTGGGCATGACCCGCGCCAAGGCCGCGCTGTGGGTGGTCAAGCCGGAGGCATTGGGGGTGGAGGGGTGACGGAGGCGCAGGCCACGGGGTTCCCGGACCGGGACCGAGTGCTCGACTACCTGCACGACCAGCTGGTCGGTCCGGTCGACGGTGACGACGAGGTCCTGTACGAGAAGGCTCCGCAGCACCGGTACCTGACCGCGGTGCTGTACCCGATGTCGCTCGTCCCGCCCCCAGCCGACGCGAGCGCCCCCAACGATGATGCAGAGGAAGTCGACGACCGCGCGGGCGCACTACCCGATGACGACGACGAGGACCCCATCACGCTGGCGGGACAAAGCCGGCCGAGTTCGGCAGGCATCAGCTTCATGACCACAGAGCGGTCCGCGATCGTGGTGGAGGTGCGAGCAGCGCGGTACCGGGCCACCTCAGCCGACGAGTGGCGACGCGAACCGCTCGAACTCAGGGGAGAACAGGCGCTTCGGATCGACCCCCCACCCTCCGGGACGAGCCGGGGGAAGAAGCTCTGGAACGAGGCGGCCAGCGTCGAGGTCACCTGGCGCCCGCACACCGACGGGGTGATCGTCACCGTCGTCTTGGTCAACCGCAAGGTGCAGGAGGAGCGCCGAGCGGTGAACCCGGAGGACTGCCTCTTCCAGGTCGACCTGCGCTGCTCGGTCGCGGAGGGCGCTCTCATCCGCTATCCGGCGCAGGCGCGGGCACACAGTGACGAAGAGGCGGAAGAACTCGAACTTCAGTACCGCGACGTGCCGGTGTACGCCGTCGGTCACGGAACGGCAGCCCGCTGGGACACCACCGGCGACCGGCCCTCCTGGGTCGGCACGTCGTTCCTCCCCGTGCACGTCGTGCCCGACGTCGACTTCGACCTACCCGAAGTGGCCGACGCCATCCGCCTGAACGGCCTCGCCGCGATCGTCACCGACCCCGAGCCCGTGTTCGCGGCCCTGACCGGCTTCGTCGACCGGTACTCGGAATGGATCACGAGAACCTGGGAGGCCGCATCAGCGAGCCTCGACCAGCGGCTCTACCCCGCCGCCCAGCGCTTGCGCGATCGCGCGACACGTGCCAGGGACCGCATGCTCGCCGGTCTCGACTTCCTGCGCGAGGACCAGGACGCGCTCAAGGCTTTCGCGTTGGCGAACCGCGTGATGGCCATGCAGATGGCGCACAGCCAACCGCACCTCGGTGGCTCGCCGCACGCCCCCTCGGAGGCACCGGACCCGGCGGTCGACTACGACACGCTCGACTACACCTGGCGCCCGTTCCAACTCGGCTTCCTGTTGATGACGGTTAAGGGCGTGGTCCAAGAGGTCGAGGACCGGGACTTGGTCGACCTCATCTGGTTCCCCACCGGCGGAGGCAAGACCGAGGCGTACCTGGGGCTCGCCGCGTTCACCATCCTCCACCGGCGGCTGACCGGGGGTGACGCAGGAGCGGGTACGACGGTCATCACCAGGTACACCCTGCGCCTGCTCACCAGCCAGCAGTTCCAGCGCGCCGCAACCATGATCGCCGCCTGCGAACGGGTACGCCAAGACCACCCCGACCACCGGGGGCAGCTCGGCAGCCGTCCCGTGTCGATCGGCCTGTGGGTCGGCGGTGAGAACAGCCCCAACAGCTTCGCGGAGGCCCGCCGGTTGCTCGCGCAGCTACGTGACGGCGCCGCGACCGACCAGGGCTTCCAGATCGAGTCCTGCCCGTGGTGCGGTACCAGAATCGCGCCAGGCAGCGCGGACGACGAGCAGCGATGGGGCATCTCGGCGACCAACAACTCCTTCCGGGTGCGGTGCGTGAACGACAAGTGTCCTTTCCGCACCGAGCTGCCCATGTCGTCCGTGGACGAAGACCTCTACCTGAACCCACCCACCATGCTGGTCGGCACGGTCGACAAGTTCGCCCGCACGGTCTGGAAAGAGGACACCGGCGTGTTCTTCGGCGCGGGTCCCTACCCAGGGCCGTCACTGATCATTCAAGACGAGTTCCACCTCATCTCCGGCCCGCTCGGGACCATCGTTGGCCTCTACGAAGCGGCCTTCGACGTGCTGATGGCGCATCGGGGCGCCAAGCCCAAGATCGTCGCCGCTACGGCCACCATCCGCCGGGCCGACGAACAGACCAGGAGTGTCCTCGGACGGCCTGTTGCGCTGTTCCCGCCAGCGGGCGTCGATGCGGCCGACTCCTACTTCGTGCGCACCGACCGCGAACGACCCGGCCGTGCCTACATGGGGGTCATGCCCCAAGGGCACACACCGCTCACCGCGCTCATCCACGTCACCGCGGCGCAGTTGCAGGCACCGCTCGAAGTCGACCTGACGCCCGCGGCCAAGGACGCATATTCGACGCTCGTCGTCTACCACAACAGCCTGCGCGAGCTGGGCAAGACGATCA
Source organism: Amycolatopsis ruanii (assembly GCF_003385175.1). Lineage (NCBI taxonomy): Bacteria > Bacillati > Actinomycetota > Actinomycetes > Pseudonocardiales > Pseudonocardiaceae > Amycolatopsis > Amycolatopsis ruanii. The sequence continues at coordinate 13,533 of NZ_PQHY01000002.1, read as the reverse complement.
ACCTTGCCTCCGACGACATCCCGTCGCGGTTGAAGGTGATTGCACAGGCCGAGGACCACGTGCGGCACCTCGACGACGACAATGTGGTCGAGCTGACCAGCAACGTGGCATCAGCACAGATCCCGCAACGCCTGGAGCGGCTCAAGAAACCGCACGACGCTCCAGACGGCGTCGCCTTCCTCGCCAGCACGAACATGATCTCCGTCGGCGTCGATGTCGGACGGCTCGGCGTAATGACCGTCGTCGGCCAGCCGAAGACGACCGCCGAGTACATCCAGGCCACCAGCCGCGTGGGGCGGAGCGCCGACCGCCCTGGCCTCGTGGTGGTGGTCTACTCACCGTCCAAGCCGCGAGACCGGTCGCACTACGAGTCGTTCACCCCCTACCACGCGAGCCTCTACCGCTCGGTTGAGCCGAGTTCGGTGACGCCGTTCTCGGTACCGGCACGCCTGCGCGCCCTCCACGCGGACTTGGTCGTGCTTGTGCGCCACGCGCTCGGTCTGGCGGGTGACCAGGAGGCCGCGTCGTTCGACCCCGACGACGAGCGGTTCGCCGTGCTCGTCAAGAGGTTCCTCGGCCGAGTCGAACGAGCCGACGCGACTGAGCTGGAGCGGGTCGAGACCCACTTGAACGACCTCATCGAAACATGGGTGAAGCGGGCAGTGGATGCGGAGCCAGCCGGCGGCCTGCGCTACAGCCAGGGCGGGCGCGAGCGTCCCAGGCTGCTCAAGCGTTTCACAGACCGGGGCGACGGCTGGGCCACGCTCGACTCGATGCGCAGCGTCGACGTGGAGGTCCAAGTGGAAGTGAGGGGGGCCAGGAAGTGACGGTCCGCAAGGTTCGGCGTTCGCAAATCATCAGTCCTTTCGGCCCTGGAGCGATCATCGACCTCGTCGGTGAGTCGTTCGTGGTGGAGGACGCCGGGAAGTGGCGCGGCCCGCACGTGCCCATCGACTTCCCACGCTTGGCTTCCTACCTGAAGGTGGACTCGCTCGCGGCGCCCTCACCTCGCTGGCCCATCCCCTACTACCGCTTCCCCCAGTGGCTGTTCTGCCCAAGCTGCCGGCGCATGAGCCGGTGGTCGTACAAAAAAGAGGTCGCCAACACCGCTCCCTCCTGCGAACACTGCCCCAGCCACAAGCAGCTCATCCCGATGCGGTTCGTTGCGGTGTGCGCCAACGGGCACCTGTCGGACGTGGACTGGGTCCGCTGGGCGCACTCCGCGGTTCGCCGCAACCGGAGTCAGAACCAGTGCCAGCGGCCGGACCTGAAGTTCCTGAGCAAGGCCGACGTCGGTGGTGGCCTGAACTCGCTCCTCGTGCGCTGCGGGACGTGCGGTGGTGAGAGGTCCTTGGACGGTCTGACCACCAGGATCGGACTGACGCAGATCGGCAGCAAGTGCTCGGGGAGGCAGCCGTGGCAGGACCAGAGGGATGCTGCGGTGTGCTCCGAGCAGGTGGTGGCGATGCAACGCGGGGCGTCGAGCGTGTACTTCCCCACCGTGGAGAGCGCCATCGACATTCCGCCGGAGTCGGCGTGGAGCACGGTCAGCGACCCACTAGCGACGCTGAAGAGGAGCAGCGAGTTCAAGTTCCTGGTCGGCCAACCCAGCTACAAGTTGGCCAAGCAGATGATCGAAGTCGCTGCCGACGAGTACGGGCTCTCCGTCGCCGAGGTCGAGGCGGCACTGGCCCGTGAGGTGGGTGACCCGCGCGTCCCCATGGACGGTGGTCCGGAGAACATCCGTCCGGACGAGTGGGCGGCCCTGATCAACCCTCAGGAGGACCACGACCACCGGGATCACTTCATCTCGCGCCGAGCCGATCGACCGCTGGGTGACGCCGGAGGGAAGACGAGCGGCTGGCGGGAGCTGATCGCCGACGTCGTGTTGGTGGACCGCCTTCGCGAAGTTCGGGTGCTGACGCACTTCGAGCGCCACACGATGCAGGAGAAGGTGCCCTCGAACCTGAGTTCCGACGGTGACTTCCTGCCGGCGATCGAGGTGTTCGGCGAGGGTTTCTTCCTCAGGTTCGACGAGGAAGCCCTCGTCCGCTGGGAACGATCAGGCCCAGTGGTCGACCGGTGCCGGAAGCTGGTGGAACGGCACGAAAACAAGGGAGCCAAGTGGCTTCCCGAACCGACACCGCGCTACGTGCTCCTGCACACCTTCGCGCACTTGCTCCTGCGCAACACCGCCTTCGAAGCTGGCTACTCGACTTCCGCCTTGCGCGAGCGCCTGTACGTGACGAAGAGCGACAAAGGCCCCGCCATGGCCGGGGTACTGGTCTACACCGCGGCTGGTGACTCGGAGGGCACTCTCGGCGGCCTTGTCAGGATGGGCGAGTTCCCCCGGCTGGGCCGGCTCCTCGACATGTCGATCACCTCGGCCCGGTGGTGCTCGTTCGACCCCGTGTGCGCGGACCACCCCGGCCAGGGGCCGGACGGGTTGTCCCTGGCGGCGTGCCACGCGTGCTCGTTGACTCCAGAGACGAGCTGCGAGGTGATGAACAGGCTGCTGGACCGGCGTCTGCTGCTCGACCCGGAGTTCGGTTTCTTCAAGGACCTGGCGGCGATGGTCGACAGTGTCCCGGGGAGCGCGCTGTGAGCGCCGCGTTACGCGCCCTGGTTCACGAGGCACCTTGTCACACCGTGGTGGCCGCCGCGCCCGCGGTCGATCAAGCGAGCCAAGCGGTCGCCGCCTACCGCCGCTTGCGGGCGCGCGGCAAGGAACTTCACGTCATCACCCGGTCCAGCGTGCTGGCACGCCGCATCCGCGCGATGATGCCGTTCGAGAGCCGTGGTGACGCGGTCATGACCTACCACTCCTACTTCGCCAACGTGTGGCGCACCGTGCTGCGAGTCAGGCCACCGGAAACGGACGATTACGACGTCGACTTCTGGGAGTTCAAGCGGCACCTCCGGGCCCGCTACGTCCGGCCGCTGGACCGACGGCATGTCATCGTCGTCCAAGGGCAGCAGCTGCCATCCGACTTCTACACGGTGCTCCGGCTGCTGAACATCGAAGCGACGGTGTACGTCGATCCCGTGCAGACGGTCGGCGACTCCGGTACGCCCCTGGACGACCTCACCGCCCTCCTCGGCTCCGGCGCAGCCACGACTTCGCACGACGTCGACGGCGGCACCGCGCAGATCGCCCAGTTGCTCGAGCACCTCGGCGATGGATCCTTCCTCGCAGACGTCTCCCGTCGTGAAGGTCCGCGGCCAGCGCTTGTCGACCACGAGGACGTCGACGAGGAAATTCGGTTCGTCGTGGAGCAGGCGACGGCGCACCGCGACCTGCGGATCGGCGTGCTCCTGCCGACCAGGGAAATGGTCCACGTCTTCAAGGACAGGATCGGCGACCTGTTCGACGGTACGACGCAGTGGCACTTGTCCGGTGCCAACGTCCCACAACACGCCATGGTTACCGCATCCGATCCGGGAGTCAAGGTGCTGACCTGGGTCAGCGCGGTCGGGATGCGGTTCGACCACGTCGTGCTGGCGGGACTCGACCAAGTGGAGGACCGCTTCCGGTTCGAGAACGCGTTGCGGGTGCTCGGCCCGACGACGCGCTCGGAGTTGTTTCTCTCCTACTCCGGTATGGGACGACCCACTGCATTGAGCGGGCTCCCGTTCGCCTTGGTGGACGACCGCACGCGCAAGACAGCCGGCGACGAGTGGGTGGAGGTGGTGTCCACCACGCTCCCCGCTCCTCCTCCTGCCGCACCCGAACAGTTGCCACCGCCCGGCCGATCAACCGTCGACAGTGCCCGTGCCGTGCTCGCCGTTACGATGCGGAGCAAAGACCGCGCCAAACGCCTACTGACAGCCCAGGAGGAGGTCGGGTTGGCGCAGCTGATGCGGCTCCCCGGTGGAGACCTCGCGGAGGAACTTCCCAGAGGTTTTCGCTCGACGCTGCGCAGCGACGACGAGCGGGCGAAGGCGTTCGACGCCATGGTGCTGCACAACACCGGCCTCGTGGGGTCCTGCATCACGAAGTACCTCGGTGCCGGTCTCGACCACGAGGACCTGTACCAACACGGGGTTTTGGGTCTGATGCGAGCGATCGAGAAGTGGGACGGTTCCCGAGGGCTGAAGTTTTCCACCTACGCGATGCACTGGATCAACCAGCACATGGGCCGGGCGGTTCCCGACGAGGGCACGACGGTCCGGCTGCCGATCCACAAGTACGAGGAAATCCGCAAGGTTCGCAGCGTCCGGAACAGGCTGCTGTTCGAGCAGGAAGACGCTCCAATCGCGGAGATCGCCAGACGCACCGGGTTTTCCTGGGAGAAGGTGGTGGACTGCTTGCGATTGTCCAAGGGTGTGATCAGCCTGGACACACCCCTGGGCGTGGGCGAGAGCTCGTTCGCGGAGCTGATCCCCGCTCCGCTCGAACACCACTCGAACCCCGACTACGTGCTGGACCACGAACTCGGTGCCCAACTCGTGCGAGAAGCCTTGTCACTGTTGAAGGAACGTGAAGCCGAAGTGCTCAGGCTGCGGTTCGGCTTCGACGGTGGTGACGACCTCACCTTGGAGAAGATCGGTGAGCGCTTTTCGGTCACCCGCGAACGGGTGCGGCAAATCGAGAGCAAGGCGAAGGGCAACCTGCGCGACAAGCTCGCGATCGTGGGGCTGGTCGCCGGCGGTGCGGATCCCGTTCCCACTCCCCCACCCAAACGTCCGACCCGTCGGCCGAACGTCGTGCGCAGACCGATCGACGACAGACGCCCGGCCGGCACGGAGATCGCCACGGGATCGGGTCTCGTTGAGCGGCTCGGCGCCGCAGGCGGAAACAGCGCCGTCGGGCACCTGCTGATCGCCTTGGTGGACCGCGCTCTGGAATCCGGTGCCCGCCACATCCGCATCAGGAGCGCTGGCTCCGGCACGAGTTCCAGGCTTGCGCTCGTCCACGACGGTGAAGCCTTCGCCGGATACACGTTGCGCTCGACGCTCGCCGAGGAACACGAGGTTTCGCGCGGATCGGTGGCCCTCGGTGTCGCCGCTTCCCTGTACGACGAGGTCACCACTTGGGAGTCGCACGCGTCCCCGGCCTGCCTGGTGCTCACCTCCGCAGTGGACACCGACACGTGGTGGTTGCATCGCACTTTCCGGAGGCTCCCTGCAGGACTGCTGGCCGAGCGTGAGGTGAACCACTGGTCGGTGGTTCTGCTCCGCGTCCCACGTCCGCAAGTCGCACGAGCACACCTCGGCACGATCCTCGACCAGTGCCTCCGAGACCTGGGCGTGGTGTTCGGAGAGTTGTTGGAGCGCAGGGTCGACATCGACGTCAACGGATGCGCGGTGACTTCCAAAGACCCGTTCCTGTGGAGCAACCCTGCCGGTCAACACCTCGGGGAGGAGCAGGTGACCGGCGCGGGTTTCTCGGTCGTCGCCAGTCCTCGTGTCCTCCCCCACCCGGACCTACTGCGCGCGGGCGACGTGGACTCGGTCGGCGACCCGGTCGACTGGCGGGCCTCCCAGGGTTTCTACGTGCGATGCGACGGCCGATATCTCTCGCGCGGTGGCTGGCTCGGGCTCGACGGCCTGGACATGGCGGAGAGCGCCGCACTGGCCCGGGTACTCGTCGAGGTCCCGCTCACGCAGCGATCCGCTTGGGGCGAAGACCGCCCCGGAGCCGCGGTCGTGCCTCCGGAACCGCTGCGGCCGAGGCTGGCCGCTCTCGCGCGAATAGCGCGCGGCAAGTCAGAACTCGTGATTGAACGACACCGAACCAGGGGGACGACGTGACGGACAGCGAACTCGCTGCCTTCGCAGCAGAGCTGCGGCGCAGGGTGGAGGATCGGGTCCAGGCCGAGCCCGAGCTGATGGCACGGGACGCTTTCGTGACCTTGGTCGGCGAGCACCTGATCGACGACGGGGCGCTGGACGACCTGAACACCTGCTACCTGTTCGTGCCCTGGCAGAGCCGTCGGGTCGAGGTCGCCGGGTACGACATCACGGGAGACGGCTCGATCCTGCACCTCGTCACGGCCGATTACGGCTTGAACGCCGAGCCCCTCAAGCGCGAGCGGCTCACCCAGCTGGTGCGTCGCGTAGGCGCGTTCGCGGAGTTCTGCCGCAGCGGACTGCACGAGCAGCTCGAGCGGTCGAGCCCGGCTTACGACATGGTCGAGCACATCCACAGTGCGTGGCCCCAGTTCCAGATGATCAAGATTTTCGTCTTCACCGACGGGAAGACGGGGTTGCGTCGAGCGGAAGAGGTCACCGTCGCTGGTCTCCCGACCCGGGTGAACGTGTGGGACGTCAACCGCCTCCACAAGCTGATCAGTTCGAGCGCCGACCAAGAGGACATCCTCATCGACGTCGTGAAGATGGGGTACGAGGTGCAATGCCTGGAGTCACCTGAGCAGGCCGACGGGTACCGCTGCCTGATGGCGATGCTGCCGGGGAAGCTACTCGCCGATTTGTACGACGAGTACCACAGCCGCCTGCTCCAGCGCAACGTGCGCGCCTACCTGCAGGCCAGGGGAAAGGTCAACAAGGGAATCGCGGAGACGATCAAGGAGCAGCCCGGTCGATTCCTGGCCTACAACAACGGTGTCTCCGCCACCGCTCGTGCAGCAGGCCTCGAACGGACGCCGAGCGGTCTGGTGCTGCGGACCCTGACCGAGCTGCAGATCGTCAACGGTGGGCAGACCACCGCGTCGCTGCACCACGCTGCGCGCAAGGGGATCGATCTGGCCCAGGTCGTCGTGCCCGCGAAGATCACCTTGATCCCCGACGACCGGCTGGACAGCATGGTCCCGGAGATCTCCCGCTACGCGAACTCGCAGAACGCCGTCACCCCAGCCGACTTCGAGGGCAACAGCCGCTTCCACGTCGGGTTGGAGCGGTGGTCCCGCACCACCTGGGTGACCCCTCTCGGTGTCGACGTCGAGCAGACCCGCTGGTACTACGAGCGCGTGCGTGGGCAGTACGACGTCGAGAAGAACAGGTTCACGACCGTCGCCGCGCGGCGCAAGTTCGACCGCGAGAATCCCGTGCGACAGCGGTTCGGCAAGACCGACGCCGCGAAGTACGAGTACGCATACTCGCTCCGACCTGAAGTCGTGTGCCAGGGCGCCGAGAAGTGCTTCCGGACGTGGACGTCGGACGAGGGTTTGGCCGAGCGCGAAGCCCCCGACGACGTGTACTTCCGCCACCTGGTCGCCAAAGCGATCGTGTTCCGCCAGGTGAGAGCGATCATCCAGAAGCAGAACTTCGGGGGCTACCTCGGGCAGACAGCTGCGCACACCGTGTCGCTGATCGTGCACACGCTCGGCGGGCTCGACCTGGACCGGCTCTGGCGCGAACAGACGCTGCCAGAAGCGATCGCCACGGCGGTACCCGAGGTTGCCAAGGCTGTGCGCCGAGTGCTCACCTCACCTCCTAGCGGCGGGAACGTCACCGAGTGGGCGAAGAAGACCGCGTGCTGGGACCGCGTCCGCGCGGTGGGCTGGGCTCCTCCTTCCGACGTCCTCGCCTGTTAGGCGACTTCATCTCCGTTTTCATCGTTAGCGCGTCGGGCGGCCGAGCGGACCGGTCCCGGGAAGTGGCATGAAGAAGTTGAGCAGATCCAGATCTACGGCGGTGCAGGTTCTACACGGGTCTCTGTTCGGAGGACGGGAGGCGACGTGGCGGTCTACGCGGTGAAGCTCGAGCGCAGCGATCTCCTGCAGCTGCCGGCGCACCCGGACGCGTGCACCGAGGAAACCTTCGAGCAGTGGTGCGCCGAACGAGTGGCGAAAGGTGCCCGGCTCGCGGTCGACCTGTTCTCCGGCGGCGGTGGTCTGAGCCTGGGTTTGACCGACGCCGGGTGGACCGTCGCGGCCTCGGTCGACCACAACAAGTTCGCGTTGCAGACCCACCGGGCGAATTTTCCCGGCCTCGCGCTCGACATCGACTTGGGCGCCCCGAAGAAGCGAGCCGCGTTGATCAGGATGCTCAAGCGCGTCGACATCGACCTCATCGCCGGCGGGCCACCGTGCCAACCGTTCAGCAGGGCAGGACGCAGCAAGATCCGCAGTCTGGTGGACGCCGGTGTGCGCGACGAGTTCGACGAGCGCAAGGAGCTGTGGCGGGCGTACGTCGATGTCGTGCTCAAGGTGAAGCCTCGTGCGGTGCTGATGGAAAACGTCCCTGACATGGCCTTGGGTGACGACTTCCACGTCGTGCGACGGATCGTGAGGATGCTGGAGGACGTCGGGTACCGGACCAACCTCCGACTGGTCGACGCTCGGCAGTACGGCGTTCCCCAGCACCGCAAGCGCCTGATCCTGCTCGCCCGCCTCGACAGCGACACCTTCACCTGGCCCAGCCCTGGCAAAGAGGTGACCGTGGAGGACGCCATCGCCGACCTACCCGAGCTTGGCCTCACCACCGGTTGCCGAGACCTGCCCTACTCACCCACCGGCGAGGTGTCGGAGTTCGCCAAGGCGATGAGACGCGGCATGGGCGAGCAGAGGGTGTGGGATCACATGACCCGACCGGTTCGCGACGACGACCGTAAGATCTTCGCCTCGATGACGTCCAAGACGCTATACGCGCACATCGACCCGAGCCTGCGCAGGTACACGGCGGAGACGTTCGACGACAAGTACAAGCGGTTGGCCTGGCAGGAGCTGAGCCGCTCCATCACCGCGCACATCGCGAAGGACGGCTACTGGTACATCCACCCGTCCGAGAACCGCACACTCACCGTTCGCGAGGCCGCCCGTATCCAGACGTTCCCGGACGACTTCCGCTTCGCGGGCAGCCGCAGCCACGCGTTCCAGCAGATCGGCAACGCCGTACCGCCGATGCTGGGCAAGGCCGCAGCCACCGCCCTGGTCCCGGTACCGGTCACCGACAAAACCCGGCAGAACCGGTGGCGCGTTCTCGCAAATCACCTGGCCGCTTGGGCCGAGGAGCGACGTGCCGGAAACTATTGGTGCGTGCTTCCCGGAGACCAGCTGACCCCGCCCGTCGCCGCCGTCGCGGCGATGCTGGACCCGTCACCCACCGAACTGGCCGCGTACGCTTCCGGCCTCCGCGAGGTGGCCGCGAGGGGGCGGGTCACCAAGCGAGCGGTGGACCTCATCGAGCGAGCAGTAGTCACGCGCGGAGCTGCTGCAGCGGTCAGGCGTATGCGGCAGTTGCAGAGCGACAGGAAGGTCTGGCTGCACCCCCAAGACATTCCGGAAGCCTTGGGCCTCCCGCCTGGGAAGACTGCACTCCTGAGGCTGCTGGCAGGCGACGACGTCCTGTTGACCAGCCAGCCGGTCATCCGCGTGTCGTCACGCGTGCTCAACACCAGCTCGGAGCGGGCGAACAGCCTCACCGACGGCAGAGTCGACCTCTCCCGCTTGGTAGGAGGTGACTCCAAAGCGCCGCTGCGAATGGCCGCGTTGCGTCTGGTCGGCCAGCTCCACTGCCACAAGCAAGCACCGATGTGCGCGGGGTGTCCATTGGCCCGCCAGTGCGCGACCGCCCGTGACAACGAGTCCTCCAACAGGCTGTTCTGACCCAGAAGTGCAGATAATGCTGACGGCCCGGTCGAGTCCTCACCGCCCGGACCGGGTCGTCAGCAAAAGGAGAAAGAGTTCTCACCTCCGGCACGATCTGTGTCGGTGCCGAGGCGGCAACACATCCAACGAAACGTCCAGGTGTTGAGTTGATTGATCGGCGGAGTACCTGTTTCACGCCCTCGTCGCTAGGGTCGGGGCCATGGACCACACAGCGGCCCCACCAGTGCCGCTCGACGCTGCAACGTCCGCGCGGCTGAGCCGCCAACCGCGCTCAGCCACCAAACCCGAGGTCACGTTACGCCGCGAACTGCACCGCCGCGGCCTCCGGTTCCGGGTAAACCACCCAAGGTTGCCAGGTCGGCCGGACATCGCATTCACCCGAGCGAAGGTCGCCGTCTTCGTCGACGGCTGCTTCTGGCACTGCTGCCCGGATCACGGCACGCTGCCGCGCAACAACCGCGACTGGTGGCGCGTCAAGCTCGGCCAAAACGTCGCCCGCGATCGAGTCAAGGATGCCGCGCTCGTGGAGCTGGGGTGGACCGTCCTGCACGTGTGGGAACACGAGGCGGCCAGCGCAGCTGCCGATCGGGTCGAGGCCGAATGGCTCCGTCGTCTTCCCATGATCAGCGACTGACCAGCGCACGTCGGTCGCCATCGGCCCCGAAAAGCCCCCACCCCGAAGACCATTTCGACGAGCTGTGCTCTGGCTACCAGTGGGTCCGCTTGAAGAACGGTCCGAGATCGATCGACCCGCACGTCTCCATGGACTGCCCGAGCTTGAACGAACGTGCCTCGTATTTTGCCGGTCGTCACCTTGTGCCCATAAGCGCGTGCCTGTCTCCCATTGCGATGTTCGCCCCCTCGCTCGCGTGAGGTGAACACGATGCCGCAGGCTTGCGGTCCATCCTCTGGATGGTCGTGACGCAACAGGAAAACCCGCGCGCCGCGATCGAGCACGGCCTCGCCGCCGAGGACCCGGAACGGGCCAGCGGCTCACTGCCGGCTTGGCCTGGTTGTGGCACCTCAACGGCCGCAGTCACGAGGGCATCAAACTGCTGCGACGGGCCGTCGACCGCGGTCCGGCAGGCACGAAGTTCGCACGCCCGGCTGCTGACCGGGCTCGCCCTCGTCGCCGACACGATGGGGCTCGACTACGACGCCGCCTAGCCTAGGCGGCGCTGGAAATCGTCTCGTACGACGGCTTGGCCACATGTTGCGCGCGCTCGGCGAACTGGTTCGCGACGTCGACACCGCGATGAAGCTCGCCGAGCGGGCGTGGACGAGCGACGACAGGTTCGTCCACGACGGCGTGAACGCATTGCTGGCATCATCGCCCACCTCGCGACGACCACGCTGCCGCTGCCCGAGGGCGTGCGCGTCGCCCGGCCGCTGGAGGACCACCACCGGATCGGTTCCACAACTAGCGTCCTCGCGATGGTCGAGGGGACGGCCGGGAACCTCGACGAGGCCCGGGCGGCGCTCGATCCGATGGTCTGGCTGGCCTACGGCGCCGAGTCGGCGCCGTTCGTGCCGGGGCTCGCGGGCGATCGGGTGTCTCCCGTGGCCAGGCTCGCCGGCCGAGGGGATCGGCCGGTTCCGACTGGAGAGAACCCCGGCGGCGCTGGTCGGGCTCGCCGAAGCCCTATGGCTGACCGGCGAGGTCGAAGAGGCGGTGACAGTGCGCGAGCGCCCCCTCGCCGCCGTCCGGCAGGCGGGCATGCCGAAGGTGATCGCCGACGCGCTGGAACAGTCCACGTTCCTGGTTGATTCCGAGGATCTGCATCACGAGGGCTGGCGATCCGCGCCGAACACGGGCTGGGCTGTGTTGCGCGCGCAGCCTGGACGCGCTTTTCGGCGAGCCCTCGAGCAGGCGCGCGAGTGCGCGAAGCGGGACGTGCGCCTACCGCGCGGCTGTGCTCGCCGCGCGGCTGCCCGGCGAGCGGCCGGGCGAGCCTGACGGCGACCGAGGAGAGCGTGGTGCGCCTTGCGCGCAGGGCTGAACAACCCCGCGAACGCGGCGCGGTTGTTCATGAGCCGCAGCACAGTCAAGACGCACCTGTCGCGCATCTACGCGAAACTCGGGCTCACGAATCGCACCGAGCTGACGGCTGCCAGCGCTGGCACTCAGATCACGTAGAGCCACCACCGCTCGTTCGCGGGGCTCTTCGGGTGGTGTACGCATTCGTAACCCCGCTCCGCGTGCTTCTTGCCGACGGCCGCGCACTTCGCCTTCGTCGGGTACTTGCCCCACGGGTCCTGGGCCGCCGCCGTGCCCGCGGTGCCGAGCAGGACGCCGAGCGAGGTCACCGCGACCGCACTCGCCACTAGAAAACGTTTCACGTTATGTCCGATTACCATGTCAGCTTTCAACCAGACCTGGTCAAGGATTGACGGCCAGGAAGAGGAAACTCGCGAACAGGACGAGGTGGACGCCGCCCTGCAAGGGGGTCGCCCGGCCGGGCACGACCGTCAGCACGCCGGTCACCACGGTGAGCGCGAGCAGCACCAGGTGGGTGCTGCCGAGGCCGAGCACGAGCGGGCCGGGCAGCCAGATCGTCGCCACCGCGATCGCCGGGATGGTGAGCCCGATGCTCGCCATCGCCGAGCCGAGCGCGAGGTTGAGGCTGGTCTGGATCCGGTCGCGCACGGCGGCCCGCAGCGCGGCGAGGGTCTCCGGCAGCAGGACCAGCAGCGCGATCACCACCCCGACCACCGCGTGCGGCAGTCCGGCGTTGTCCACCCCCGCCTCGATCGCCGGGGAGACGACCTTCGCGTCGCCGACCACGGCCACCAGCGCGATCACCAGGAAGACCAGGCTGAACCAGGCAGCGCCGGAACTGGGCGGCTCGGCGTGCTCGTCGGCGCCCTGCTTGACCGGCAGGAAGTAGTCGCGGTGCCGGTAGGTCTGCATCGCCACGAACAGGCCGTACAGCACGAGCGACGCCACGCCCGCGAACGCCAGCTGCGCCGGGGAGAACTCCGGCCCGGGGCGGCTGGTGGTGAAGGCGGGCAGGACCAGGCTCAGCGTGGCCAGCGTCGCGACGGTGGCCAGCGCCGCGCCGGCCCCCTCGGCGTTGAACACCGCGACCCGGTGCCGCAACGCGCCGACCAACAGCGACACGCCGAGGATGCCGTTGCAGGTGATCATCACGGCGGCGAACACCGTGTCCCGCGCGAGGGTGGCGCTCTTCCCGTTGCCGTCAGCCATCAGAGTGACGATCAACGCGACTTCGATCACCGTGACGGCGACGGCCAGCACGAGTGACCCGAACGGTTCACCGATCCGGTGCGCCACGACCTCCGCGTGGTGCACCGCGGCGAGGACGGCCGCCGCCAGGCACAGCGCGACCACGATGACGAGCGGCAACGGGAGTTCCCGGCCCCAGCTCAGCAACAGCGCGACGACCGCCACGAGCGGGCCGAGGACGGTCCAGTCGGTCAGCCGGGATCGGATGCGCGCGCCCACGGGCTCACCCTGCCACAGTGATCCGGCCCCGGCCGGGCTTGCGCGCGCCGCTGGTGTGTGGTGCGCTTTCACCCCTGGGTGGTCGTTTTCGCGCGATTGAGCGAACGAGTGATGAGGAAGGTACGCCCTGTGACGACAGGTGCCCACAGCCTGGGATCCGAAAGCGGGGCGACGACGGTCGCCGAACTGCTCGCGCGCCGCGATCGCCCGGTCCGGCAGCGACAGTCCCGCGCGCCCGAACCCTCCCCGGCCGAGATGACGATGCCGACCATGGTCGCCGCCATCTCCGTCCTCGACTCGAAGTCCCCGCGCCGCCTGGAGCGGCCGCCGGTGGCGAGCACCGCCGGGATGCGCGTGTTCGGGACCGGCTCGTTCGGCTCGGCCGGAACGGTCGGCGCCACCCTGCGCGGCACCGACGGGGGTGGCCGCGCCGGGCGGACGACGGCCCCCGGCCCGATGATCGGTGAGCCGACGCCGGCCGCGCCCGCGACCACCCCGGCCGCCCGGGGCTGACTGTTATACACATCTCCGACCCCACGCACCTCCTGAACAACC